>CBDUBC010000036.1:0-23067 GCA_965365285.1 uncultured bacterium | reverse complement strand
GAATATAGCGGTAACCTTGATAGGCTTGAGCAAAAGAGAAAGTCGGTTCTAGAGGAATTTAGAAGTTCTCCTGTGGCGATTGAAACAGATAAGGCAAATGATCAGCACTATATGGTGCCTCCTGAGTTCTTTTTAAGATCACTTGGGCCTAGGCTTAAATACTCCTGTTGCCACTGGGATCACTCGAGCACTTTAGCTGAGGCCGAAGAAGAGATGTTAGAACTCACCATGAAAAGAGCTCAGATTAAAGATGGAGATAAGATTTTAGAACTCGGTCACGGCTGGGGGGCGATTACACTTTGGATGGCCGAAAAGTTTCCCAATAGTTCCGTCACGGCAGTTTCAAATTCTAAGTTTCAAGGCGACTTCATTATGGAAAAGGCGCGTCAGCGTGGTCTGAATAATATTAAGATCATCACCGCCAATGTCGCTGAGTTTGATATTGATGAAAAATTTGACCGTGTGATTTCAATTGAAATGTTTGAACACATGCGAAATTATAAAGAGCTCCTAGAAAGAATTAGCCGCTGGCTTAATCCTGACGGGACACTCTTTGTTCACATCTTTGCTCATAAAGAGATCTCCTATAAATTCGAAGTGGTCGATGATTCTGACTGGATGAGTAAATACTTTTTTAGCGGAGGAATCATGCCCAGTGAACACCTCTTTTACTATTTCCAGGACCATCTTCAAATTAAAGAGCACTGGAGAGTGAATGGAACCCACTACGGTAAAACTGCAAGAGCATGGCTAGAAAATATGGATAAAAATAGAGAAGAGATCCTTCATATCTTTAAAGGACACTACCCTAAGGGAGAAGAGAAGAAGTGGTTTAACTACTGGAGAATCTTCTTTATGAGCTGCGAAGAGCTTTGGAATTACAAAGAGGGTAATGAATGGTTTGTTGGACATTATCTTTTTGAAAAAAGGTAGCGAATGAAAAAGCTTGCTGTCATCGGTACAGGTATGGCCGGGATGAGTGCGGCGTACTTTTTAAAAGAAGAGTACGAACTGACTCTTTTTGAAAAAAATAATTATGTAGGTGGTCATACTAATACCATCGATGTTCATGATGGGAATAAAAGCTGTCCTATGGATACCGGCTTTATGGTCTTCAATGAAAAGACCTATCCCTACCTATTGAAGCTCTTTAAAGAGTTAGAGGTGCCTTATAAAAACACCGATATGAGCTTCAGCGTTCGAAACGAAGAGCTTGATATGGAGTATAACGGCTCAAGCATTAATGGTTTATTTGCACAGAGAAAAAATATCTTTAATCTTAAATTCTTAAAAATGATTAAAGATATCCTTAAGTTTAATAGTGATTCTCCTCGAATGCTTAATAACTCTGCCGATCATGATCTTACTATTGGCGAATACGTTCAAAAATTAGGGCTCTCCGACTATTTTTTTACCAATTTTCTCGTACCCATGAGTTCTGCCGTTTGGTCAACCCCTATGGAGAAAATGAAGGACTTTCCGGCCCAATCTCTCGTTCGCTTTTTTTATAATCATGGTTTCGTAGGCGTTAACACGCAGCTTCAGTGGAAAACGGTGGAAGGCGGTAGTCGAGAGTATCGCGATCGTATAATCAAAAGCTTCAAGGATCATATTCATATTTCTCAAGGTGTAGAAAAAATTACGCAGCACGAGGATAGGGTAGAAGTCCATACAGAGAATGGGACTTTTGAGTTTGATAAAGTCATTGTTGCCGCCCATGGAGATGAGGCCTATAAAATGCTTGTGAATCCAACGCCCTTTCAAGAAAAAGTTCTTAATAAATTTAAGTACCAAGAAAATATAGCAACGGTTCACACAGATGAAGCGGTCATGCCTAAATTGAAGAAGAATTGGTCGTCTTGGAATTTTATGATGAAAGAAGGAGACGCATATACGGTTTATTATATGAATCGTCTCCAAGGTGTTTCTGATAAGGTAGACTTTTTCGTTAATATCAATGGCGAAAAATATATTAATCCCCAAAAGATTCTTGATCGTATTGTTTATCATCATCCCATTTTTGATATTCCAGCGGTGGAGGCCCAAAAACAAATGGATGATCTCAATAAAGAGGGTAATGTTCATTTCACAGGTTCTTACTACCGTTATGGCTTTCACGAAGATGCGCTTCTATCGAGCGTGAATCTTTGCTCCATGCTTCTAAAAAGAGAGGTTCTATGAAGCATGCCTTAGTGCCCTATGAGGTGATTCATAAAAGATTTACCCCAAAAGTTTACGAATTTAAGCATCGTTTTTTTTGGTTTAAATTAAATCTTGATGATCTTCGTTCCTGGCCAACAAGATTGGTGGGAATCAATCGCCCTTCTCTCTACTCTTTTTATGATCAAGATCATGTCGATTTTGGATTGGTTACGGCAAAAGAAAACTATATTCAGTTTGCTAAGGATCAAGGACTCAAACAAGAGATCAAAGAAGTGACCCTCTATACCTCGCTTCGTTTCTTGGGATATGTTTTTAATCCAGTGAGTTTTATTCTCCTTAAAGATAGCGACGATAACGAGCATGCGATTATTGAGATTGGAAATACTTTTAATGAAATAAAGCCTTTTTTTGTAAGTCATGATCATTTTAAAGACGATGGTTTTGTTTATAAAACTAAAAAGCTATTTTATATTTCTCCTTTTATTAAGCATGATAATGAAATGACCTTTGTGTTAAAAAAAGAAGAGAATCAAATCTCTATTTTTATTGATGATACCAATGGGCAGGAAACGACTCTCAAAGTTTGGTTTAAAGGGAATGAGAAACCAGCAACGACTTTGGAGCTTATTAAACAAACTCTCTCCGTGCCTTTTGTGACCTTAAAAACCATTTTTCTCATTCATTGGCACGCTCTTATCCTTTTCATTAAAGGAATTCACTATTATAAAAAAGATGAGCACCCGGAACTTCAGAAAGGACAATTTGTATGGAAAAAGTAAGAAATCATATTGAAGAGTATCACCCAAGTGGTCTCTATGAAAAAATTGTTCTCTCTGTATTTAAAAGATTTAAAAAAGGGCATCTTACTCTCACTCTTCCTAGTGGAACTATACTGGATGTGGGAGAAGGGGATGGAATACGAGCTACTCTCACTATTAAAAATAATGACTTTTTTAAAAAATTTGTTTTTCATGGAGATGTAGGTTTTGGCGAGAGCTTCATTGATGGAGACTGGGAAACCAATGATCTCACTGCTCTTATTAGATGGGCAATTCAAAATGTAGAGACATCAGGTGTATTATCAGGTTCACGAGTAAAAGACATTTCAATTAATCTTTTAGGGCAGGTGAACAAAATAGCTCACACTTTTAATAAGAACAGTAAAAAAGGCTCGCAAAGTAATATTTCCTATCACTATGATCTTAGTAACGAATTCTATGAACTCATGCTTGATGAGACCATGATGTATTCCTGTGGGATCTTTGAAGAAGGGATTACAACGCTTAAGGATTCACAACTAAAAAAACTAGAGACCCTTTGTCATGACCTCCACATCATGCCAGGAGACCATATCTTAGAAATTGGCTGTGGATGGGGGGGCTTTGCTATATATGCAGTCACTCATTTCGATTGTAAAGTAACAGGAATAACGATTTCCAAAGAGCAATTAAAATTTGCCCAAGATAAGGTAAAAAGACTTGGTCTAGAAGATAAAATAACTCTACTCTTTAAAGACTATAGAGATCTCGAAGGACAATTTGATAAAGTCGTCTCCATTGAAATGATTGAAGCCGTTGGTCATGAGTATCTCCCAACTTATTTTGAAACCATCGATCGCGTTTTAAAAAGAGATGGCGTTGCCGTCATTCAAGCGATTACTTCTCCAGATTCTCGCTACGACTCTTTTAGAAAGAGTGTTGATTTTATTCAAAAGCATATTTTTCCAGGATCTTTATTACCCAGTGTACGGGCCATGAATGAGGCCTGTCGAAAAACGCAACTCCATCTCCATAATCTTCGAGACATCGGACTTGATTATCCCAAGACCCTTCGTATATGGGACGAAAAAGTGGAAGAAAATAAAGAGAAAATTAAGGCACTTGGGATGGATGAGACCTTCTTTAAAAAGTGGAAATATTACCTCTGTTACTGTGAGGCCGCTTTTAGTGAACGAAATATTAGTGATGTGCAACTTACTCTTATTAAGCCTAATAATATTATCTACAAGGCATAACTAAAATTTAATTGTTCAAAATATTATAGTGCTTTTTTTATTTCGATTCTTATCAGGTTGCTTTGATAATAGAACTCCAAAAAAAAATAAGATTAAACGACTCTCTTTCTGATTATTAATAGGCAACGTAATTTTTGTTCTCTCCACAATTCACACTAAAATTTTCACTCTTGAATGAGGAACAAGTTTATCTTCATGCGATTTCTAGGGCTTAGATGAATCTTGGCCCCTACCATAGTCCTAAAAATTATAAAATTCAGTCATTTAGGCCTTTGGTCCTATATCTTTGAAGGCCCAGAGTAACGATAATAGAGATATATAAAAGCTGAGAGGACAAAATGAAAAAAGTTTTAACCTATGATCTTGTAACACGACTCTTTCACATCTCTTTTGGAGTGCTTTTTGTGATCTCCTTTAGTATTGGTAAATTTGTCGATGATGATAGTGTGCTTCATAGCTACCATATGATTTCGGGAATCATGATGTCCGTCATCGTGGTCTTTCGTATTCTGTGGGGAGTCTTTGGCACTAAGTATGCCCAGTTTAAAAGCTTTAAATTAAAACCTCGTGAGCTCAAAAACTATTTAAAAGATATTCTTAATGGAACAACCAAAAGAGAGCTTGGTCACAATCCCGCTTCAAGCTATGCGGCGGTCGCCATGTTTACTCTCACTCTTCTTTTAGCTATTTCAGGACTACTTATGGTGAATGGAGTGGGTGGAGAGTTCTTTGAGGAATCTCATGAATTATTAGCAGGAATTTTTCTCGTTATAGTTTTTTTTCATATTGGAGGAATTGTATTTCATCAATTTAGTCATAATGATGGAATCGCTCTAAGTATCTTTACTGGTAAAAAAGATCCTGTTGAAGGAGAGGTACCCATTCAAAAAAATGCAATTCTTGCGAGTGTATACTTTCTAATTCTGCTTTTTGGGTCTGGAACTTATCTTTTAGGAAACTTTGATCAAACCAATCGTAATCTTCATATTGGAAACTTTGATTTTCAACTCAAAGAGAAAGAACATGGTGATGAAGCTCACTATGAAAAGGATCATTCCCATAGACATGGAGAGCGCCACGAAGAGGAAGATGATTGATCTATCATTTCCCATTCGCTATTCTTCTCAAATGACAATTAAACTGCCTCTAAGCTGCTCTTGCGGCCAAGTTAAAGGAACCCTAGAACCAAAAGGAATCCATGTCGTCTGCTTTTGTAAGGACTGTCAGGCCTTTGCCCACTTTCTAGGAACGGAAGAAATGACCCTTTGTCAAAACGGAGGGACTGAGATCTATCAAGTTCATCCTTGTCAGCTTAAAATAGAGAAAGGACAAGAGAACTTAAGCTCAATGAAACTTGGACCTCGTGGGGCCCTTCGTTGGTACACCAGTTGTTGTAAAACACCTGTAGCAAACACTATGAATGCTCAAATCGCATTCAACGGTATTATTCACTCATTTATGGATTTTAAAAACTTTTCCATTGATAAAGAGACGGTGCTCGGAAAAATAGATGCCTATGTCCAAGGTCAGTACGGAAAAGGGGAGCTTCCTAAAGGAACACACCCAAAATTTCCAAAATGGATTACCTTTAAAGTCTTAAAACTTATTTTTTGGGGAAAGATCCTTAAAAGAAATAAACCAAATGTCTTTTTTAAAGAGGACGGGAAACCAATTAAAGAACCCCTCATATTATCCAAAGAACAAAGAGCTCAATTTACGGTCTAATCGATTTATTGTAAATTTCTTGAAGGTACTTAAGCCCAGTGACTTTTCGGACAGATCGGTTGGTAAAGAGCTCGTCATATTTTGTAGAGACATAATCAATTCTCTCTTTCGAAAGCCACTTTCCACCAGTAATTTTATTATTTCCATCGAGGTAAAGCTCGTAAACCAGCTCAACAGGCTTAACCGCACGATTTTTACCTTCCGAATTAAATGAATAACTCCCCTCCCATCTGGGACTTAGCTCTTTAATATAGGAGATGGTATTTTTAATAACCACTGCTTTAGAAACACCTAAAAGCTTATTTTTAGCATTGTTAGACTCTAAAGGCTTACTACTTATAACTTGAGCATCAAAACTAATCACGGGCTGATTCCAAACCTGCTCCCCTGGATCAATATCGATAATGATGCCTTCTTTATTTGGTCCTGAGAGTTTATTGGCCAGAACAATATGAAAGGCCCCTGGATCAACCGCACCACAAACTTCATTATAAAGCTGCTCTACTTTTTTCTCTAACTCAATATTACTAATTCCTGGATTCAGCATTCTAATGGTTTCTCGATTGGATTTCCTAAAGTCTTCCTTACAAGCATTCCCCACCATTGGAGGAAGATAAGGAACAATATTATAATGTACATTTAAAGTAAGAAGGGCCTTAATATCTGAGGAGCCAAAAGGAATTTTAATTCCAGTCTTTCCCTTTAGAGTAATCGCTTTTGGAACCTCATACATTAATGTCGAGGGTGCCCAAGCATGGCAGAGTCCCATCCATTTTTGAATTTTAAAATTAGGGTCATAGCTTGGATTCCCTTGAACGGTCTTGAGTATAGAAGTTCTTTTTCGCTCACTTCTGGTAAGCGCCCATGGATTTTTTTTTGCCTTGTAAGATCCCGTGTAAATATCATATTTCTCAGAAGGTGAGAGCTTTTTAAGCTCCTCTAAGCTCATCTTTTCTATCTCGGCCGCCGTATGAAGCTCATATCCATAATTTTTCACGTCATCTTGCTTTGTTTCATACCATCGATAACTTATTCCTCCTCTATAAGTCGGCCAGTAATCATCAGAGTAGGGTATTTTATCAAGAGAGCCTTTGCGAGAAAGGTTATAGAAGTTGGTTTTATAATCTCGATTCTTAAAAATATTATGAGGATCATTTACAGCGACACTCCATTTTTTTGCCCTCGCGATTTTTCCGCCTGTCACTATCCTTCTTCGCTCATTATTTATCCATTCACTGGTTCGCTCCCAATCAATAATATGCCCTATAATAATCTCATTTTTTTTGAGAGTGAGAACTCTTTTAGCGACGAGGATTTTAGTATAGAGCTCATCAAAGCTTTTATCTTTGGAATAAAGAGCTTCGTGTTCTTGCATTTGATCCTCAAGATTAAGAAGAGAAATGAGCATACTATTGACTTCATTGAGCTGAAGTTTAAAGATTTCTTTCAAAGAGTTTGTCGAAAATGCTCTTTGAATCATCTGGTTTTGGCTAAGCTTTTGGATTTTTTCTAGACTTTCTTCTTTTGTCTGAGCATTTATCTCCAAAACTCCAAAAAATAGGATAAACAATATTAGTTTTCTCATAGCAAACTCCCTCTTCTTTGCTATTATATTACAAACTTGATTTGAGTGGGGGATTTAATCCTCAAAAAAATAGGGAGAGTAAATTTTGTTAGAATATGTCGTCTTATCTATTTTTATCCTTTTTAATCTTTTCTACTTCATTGCTCGATTGAAAAATGACTTTAGTATTATTGACACTGCATGGTCTTTGAGTTTTTTGTTGATCTATCTCGTTACTTTCTGCTCAGCTCCCATAGCACCCAATTTACGAGTTCAAATCATTGGAGCTCTTGTGGCCATATGGGCGCTCCGACTTTCGGGCTATATCTTTTTAAGATCAATGAAACTAGGAAAAGAAGATTACCGCTATACTGAAATGAGAAAAGGCTGGGGAGATAAGGCCAATATTTCTGCCTATTTTAAAGTTTTCATGCTGCAAGCAACCCTGTCGCTAATCATCGCTTCTCCGCTTTATTTCATTCACCAGTTTCCTTCAGCTAAACCTTTTGGAACAGCTTTTGATTATCTAGGAGTAGCGATGTGGGGGATAGGCTTCTTTTTTGAAGCTGTGGGAGATCATCAAAAATCGGCGTTCAAAAAGAATCCTGAAAATAACAATAAGGTCCTAACCTCAGGATTATGGAGATACACCCGACATCCTAATTATTTTGGTGAAGCGCTCTTATGGTGGGGGCTGGGGTTTGTTGCTCTTAGTCAGATCCCTTTTTACTACGCCTTTGTTGGTCCTTTTTTGCTTCATCTTCTTTTACTTAAAGTGTCAGGAGTGGCCCTTTTAGAACAAAAATATAACGGAAACACCGATTACGATGAGTACAAAAGAAAAACCAATGCATTTATACCCTGGTTTCCTCGAAATAACTAAATGCACCAACCTTTCTTAGACTATTAAAAAAACTAAGAAACTGCGATAATAGATGAATATGAAAAAACCTAAAATTGGAATTAGCTCCTGCCTATTGGGGAATGCTGTTCGTTATGATGGAACACATAAAAAGGATAACTGGATTGTCAGTGAGCTTTCAAAGTATGTGGACTTTTATCCGGTCTGTCCTGAATTAGAGATGGGTCTGGGAGTTCCTAGAGAGACGGTTCGCCTAGAGAGAATCACTCGTCACGGACCAGTTCAGATGGTGAGTAATAAAAATAAAATCAACCTTACTCAATTGGCGCACGATACTTCCAAGATACTTTTGGATAATCTTCCTAGGGATCTTGATGGCTTTATCTTTAAAAAAGATTCTCCCTCTTGCGGACCTGAAAGAGTGAAGGTCTATTTTAAAAATATGCCAACAGATAAAGAGGCAGGAATCTTTGCTCAAACCTTACTTGATAGTGGAATTGATTATCCTACCATCCACGAGGGAAGACTTCATAACCCTGAACTCAAAGAGGACTTTATCATTCGTGTTTGGGGGCACTTCCAAGTTAATCAGCTCAGGGCAAAAATCTCAGAAATTCAGGAATTTCATAAAACCTATAAATTTGTCCTTCTTTCTTTTCACGAAAAATCCTATCGTGAGCTTGGTCGAATTTGTGCTAATAATGACAAGAAAAAGCCAGGTGAGGTTTTAGAGAATTATAAAAAGGTATTTAATTTCGCTCTATCTCAAAAAAGAACAAGAAAGAAACAGGCCAATGCTCTTCAACATATCTATGGATTCTTAAAATCGGAACTTCGAGAAAAAGAAAAGAAAAATATTCTAAGTCTAATTGAACGGTACAGAGAAAATAAGCTTCCTTTTGTTGCTCTAGCAACTATGATGCAGCATTTGATTGATGTTTCAGAAAATGAATATATTAAAGATCAGTCTTATTTTTTCCCTTACCCTGAAGAACTGGAAGTATTTCTTGATCTGTAGCGGAGGGTTTTGTGTCGACAAAAATCTTAATTGGAAGTGATTTTTCGGAAGAGTCAAAACAGGCCATTGAAACAGGAGTTGAATGGGCGAGAAAGCTTAAATGTGATCCTATTGTTCTTTATGTTGAAGAAAAGAAAACAGAGAGTAAAGAACTTCGAGATGGTCTGATTGACCGACTGAAAGCAGAGATTGGTTCGGTTATTTCTGATGATTATGCAATTGAGAATTGCCGAGTAGAATTTGGACCAAAAGAAACTGTTCTCGAGCGTGAAATTAAAAAATCTAATGCTAAAATTCTAGTTCTTGGCACGCGTATGGAAAGTAATTTTAGAGATCGCTTTTTAGGTACCACTACCGAAAATGCTCTTAAAAATGTCAATATCCCCGTTCTTGCGGTTAAAGACCATAAAGTTATTCACCCGGATCGTTTGATGTGGGCGCTTGATTTAACGGAAATCAGTCAGTTTACTTTTGAGTGGATTAAAATTCTCGCGAGCTATTTTAAGGCCTCAGTTATGATCGCTAACGTTGTGAGTCCCAAGGACTATGATAAAAGAAATAAGCGGCATAAAGGAATTGATTCTCTTTTCGATGAACAGATTGGAGAACAAATTCAAGGCTATATCGAAGAGCTTAAGCGGGAAGGGATTGAAGTCGATGCCATTTTAAGACCCAATGAAGGTCAAAATATTGTCGACGTCATTGAGTCTATGGCCGATGAATCAGAGTCCGATCTTATTATTATGGGAAGTCATAATAAAAAGGGATTTAAAAAGTTTTTTCTAGGTTCCGTTACAGAAAGCTCGATATCTAGGGGATCCAAATCAGTTTTTATTATTAAAAATCCTTCTTAAAAACGAATTCCAATTCGAGATTTAATTTCTTTAAAAGTGATGGATTTTTCATCAGAGTATTTTGTATTGATATAAGATAGAAAGAAATAATAATCATTATAGATTACTTCTCCAGAAAAGATTTGTCGTACTCCTGTGAGTTCAAGGTTATTTTCAGAATCACTAAATTCATTCGTTCCTATAAGATCGGTGAGATAAGTCTCAATAAGAAGAGGTCTGCCTAGTCTCGTAGATAGGTTAAACTTTAGAGACTCAAAATGAATAGGGTATTCAAGTCCTACATCAAACCAAATATTATTATTTGTTCGAAGAAGGTTTCGATCTAGATTTACACTAAATTCGACATTATATAACGTGCTCCTTTCTCCGGCGATAAAAAGTCCAATCCCATTCCAAATCTTTTCTTTGGCCAAAAGAATTTGATAATCCCAGGTTGCAGGAATTTCTACTTCTTGAAAGGTTCGGGTAGGGTTGGTGGAAGAGATGAAATTCAAGTTTTTATAGAGATTATATCTTGCCTCAAAATCAAAGCGTAGAGGGTAGAGGTCTTTATTAAAATGAAGCTGATATTCAATCCCTAGGCCGATGATTGTTTCAAAAGAGCTTTCAAGACTTTCGGGTAAAACCTCAGTCACGTCATAGGTCATGCGATTATAATAGAGCTTTATAATATTTTCTTTTTCATAGCTTGCGATTTTTTTAAGTGTTTTTTCCTCGAGGTAATCTTTTTGCTTTTGTCGTGCGAGTCTTTCATTGGCCAGCATTTCTTCTTTGTTTATGAGGTCTTCTCTCGCTATGATGGTGATGATATGGTCTTTAGGAAGCAGCTTCCAGTTCTTGATTTGAGGATTTCTAAGAATAATATTTTGAACATGTTCATCGTCAATGGCGAGTTGAACATCCGATTGAAAAACCTTTTTAAGAATAGAGAAGAAGGTGTCATTACCTTTGATGACATAAGGAAACTCGAGGTAATCTCCATGATCCTTGGCCTTCGCTAAAAAAGCGGAAGAAAATACCAGCATAAATATTAGAAAAAACCTCATGAAATCTATTATAACTTACCGAAATTAAATAGACGGTAAAAGACAAATTCTTCCTCCTCACTCAAGCGCCATTAATTATTTTCATCTTCAAAAATAGGCTTACTCAATAATTTTTATAGAAGCTTATGAAAATCAAGGGTTTAGTAATCTTGAGGGTTTTAGTTGCTCCCTGACCTTTATAATGGATGAAAATCGGACATGAACAGTAGGTAAAGGTTCGAAATTATTAGTACGAAAAGAAGTTGAAGAAATTTATTTACACGCAGTTGTTGGAGTTTATGAAGCTCACCGGATCTAAAACACTTATCGCCATTTTATTTGTCTTGATATGGTCAAGCTGTGTCCCCGTTCCTTCAACCAGTTTAAAGCAAAACGAATCCACCGTAAGTTTTAATTCAAAAGATCCAATCGATAATGGCGCGAATCCTCAATTTTTTGATGAGTTTGATTTTGACGGAAATGATATTCTGATCAACTGGATTCCTTTCTCCGATGATATTCGAATTGTTAACCATAGAGTTTATACTTTTTCCAACGCAGACTGCTCAAGTGGCGAAATTGATCACGGACCTACAGGTAGTCAACTAAACGCTGCTATTTTATACGGCCTTCCACAAGGCAGAAGGTGGGCGAAAGTCGAAGCACAAAATGCTTCTGGTGGAACGATACTCAGTGAATGTTCAAGAGATTCTATTTTAATCGATGGTGTCGCTCCTGCTGCTCCCACTTCAGTCGCTCTCAGTAACCCAGTATCGGGATCTATTAGTAATTCTCTCGAACCTCAAATCTCAGGACTTGCAGTAGGGGAGGCGGGAACAACGGTAAGGCTTTTTTCTAATAGCATCTGTACCGAACTCATTAGTACAAAGATTGTAAGATCAGATGGAAGCTTCTTGTTTGATGATATTAGCTTTATCGCTGGGGCCAATGATGGAATTAAACGATTTTATGTAATCCTTGAAGACACTTCAAGAAATATAAGCTCTTGTATTAATCTTGGAGTTTCTTATACTTTAGACTCCATAGCTCCTCAATTATCCTCCATAGTTCCACCAAATGATCGAGGATATCAATTTGGATCGCTCATACAATTTACGCTTCAATTTTCTGAAAATGTAAGTGTAACAGGAAGCCCACGATTGAAGCTCGATGTTGCGGATCAAATTAAATACGCGGAGTACACGGGAGGTACAGGCACTAATACTCTTACCTTCCAGTATACCGTGGATACGGTGACCAATGACTTAGATGGAATCGAACTTGATAGTAATCTTGATTTTTCTATCGGAAGCATTATGGATAATGCTGGAAATGTTATGAATACCTTAATCGAACCTCCAAGTCTTTTTGGAGTTCGAATTGATAACTTAAGACCTTTCATATCAAGAGTTGAGGTCCCAGCGAGTAAAACCTTTTACTTCGCGGAAGAGCTTGTCTTTCAAATTCTATTTTCAGAAAATATCTATCTCACAGGACCCAATCCATATCTTGAAATTAATATAGGTGGACAGACTAAGCAAGCAACCTATGTTTCTGGAGATGGAACTACTTTTTGGGAGTTTAGATATGTAATCGAAAATGGGCTGAGTGATTTTAATGGACTTGGAATTTCGAATACTTTAACTCTTCCGGTGGGAACAATTCTTCAAGATGATGCGGGTAATATCCTCATCAATGGATTAACCTCCACCGACCTTAGCCGAATTTATGTCGATAGCTCTCCGCCAAGCTTTACTGTCGCGGCCCCTCCTTCAGATACCTATATCTTAAGTGAGTTTTTTGACCTGATCCTTACTTTTGATGAGCCCGTTAATGTAAGCGGTATTCCTCAGATAGAACTCAATATTGGTGGTACCACCGGACAATTTGCAAAATACCTATCAGGTAGTGGGACATCAACACTGACCTTTCGTTATTCAGTTGAGAATGGACTTAATGACTCCAATGGCATCGAAATTCTATCACCTCTAAAACTCAATGGTGGAACTATAAAAGACTTCGTAGGAAATAATTCTCTTCTCAGTTTTACACCACCCATAACAACGGGCGTTTTAATTGATACCTCTATCCCTGTTGCACTATCTCTTACTCCACCAGCAGATGGAACTTATGTTGCCGGTGACTTTCTTGATTTTAAACTAAGCTTTCCTGAAAATATTTTAGCAGTTGGAAATTCTAAAATAAGACTCGATATTGGTGGCCAGGTCAAATATGCTGATTACTTTTCTGGTAGTGGAACGACCGAGATTACTTTTCGTTATGTCGTAGAAAGTAATCTTTATGATGTTAATGGTATTGGAGCTACTTCTACAATTTTCTATGATACGGGTGCATCCTTAAAAGATTCAAATGGAAATGATGTCACCGTTCGTTTTGATGTTCCTCTCCTAAAAAATATCTGGATTGACTCCAAAGGACCTACAATCATTTCGGCAAGTGGACCTTCACCTGATCAATATAGCAGCGCAATTGATGTGAATATTAATTTTTCTGAACCCGTCTTTGTGGTGGGTGGGCCACCACAAATCAGTATGACCACGGATCCAGGGGTAAGAACTCTTCAATACGTTTCTGGTTCTGGTACGACTTCTCTTTTATTCACTTATAATATTTCTGGAGGTGATGACTCCAATGGCGTTTCTATCAGCTCACCAATTAATTTAGCAGGTGCTTCTATTCGAGACGCGAGTGGTAACGATGCGAGTCTTAGTTTTACTCCCCCTCCCATGTCTGGAGTCATCATTGATACAGTGGCCCCTAATATTACTTCGATTGATGTTCCCGAAGATGGTTTCTATCTTTTTAATCAAGAGCTCATCTTTACGGTGAATTATGATTCTCCTATGCGTGTCACAGGATCCCCTAAAATTGTTCTTGATATTGGTGGATCAAGTAAAGATGCTTTTTTCTTTTCTGGTTCAGGTACTAATAGCCTTATCTTTAAATATACAATTGAATCAGGGCTACTTGATATAGCTGATGGAATCATGGCCTCCGCTGCTATTGATTTAAATGGTGGAGCAATCACGGATCGAGCGGGGAATAATGGAGTTACTGGGCTTCCTCTACCTTCGCTTGCTGGTGTACTTGTAGATTCTGAAGTACCAAGTATTTCAAGTGTTAATATTCCGGCCAGTCAATACTATGGTTTGGGGCAAACGCTGAATTTTGATCTTGTATTTAATGAGGTTGTAAATGTTATCAATTTTCCATTTCTTAAAATATCAATTGGAGATGTAGTAAAAAATGCGAATTATATCTCAGGAAGTGGAACAAATACTTTAAGCTTTTCTTATAATGTAGAAAGCGGACTCAATGATAATGATGGAATCATTATTTTTCCTGAGGTTCAAATCGAAAATCTAAGCTCCATTAGAGATAATTCAGGAAATAATGCCCTACTTGAACTACCTACTATTAATACAAGTGGTATAAAAATTGATACCGGTAGACCTCTTGTGAAAGAAGTTCGAGTTCTTGAAAATAATTTTACCGCCATTTACGGAGCCGAATTTGAATCTGATTTTAAAAATATAAATGGAAGCCTAGGAACTGCCTCATCTGGGGTTTCCTTTGATTCTGACGCTAAAAAAGGTGTTTATTCCGCACGTTTTAATGGACAGTCCAATACTCAAGTGGACTTTCCATTTAATTCGGATCTCATAAGTCACTCAGGTAGCATATCTTTTTGGTTTAAAACAGATGGAAATTGGGGGACTGACGGAATCCACCTAGGTGCCGGAGGGAAGGGAAGAGCAGCGCTTATTACCAATCAGACCTCAAATGCAAGATATGGAGTAAATGTTTTTCTTAACCCTGACGGTAATTTACATGTTCTTTTTAGAAATCAATCTGGAAATGTGGCCTCTTGTATAACCTCAGGTAAGAACTATTTGGACAATCAATGGTACAATGTTGTGGTTTCCTATGGAAGGCCTATCGGTTACACCAATAGACTTTATATTAATGAGGTCGAAGAAAGTTCTTGTACCAATAGTGGTCAACTAGACATGGGAACACTTTCCTATCTGGTTGGTGCCTCACGAGATTCTTTTGATGAAGAGTATAGTGGTCTGATTGATGATTTAAATTTTTATAACGTGGCCAGAACTCCCATTCAGCTAAAAAATCGACCTTTTAAAAAAGCTGAGGATATCATTCTCGATATTGAAATGAATGAAGAAATCAATCTTTCTGGTAACCCGTTCTTAAATGGAAATATCGGGGGCGCCTCTCAAAGATATACTCTTGATCGACTTTTACCAGATCAAAGATCCATCAGGTTTAAGCATAAAGTCAGTGGTGGTGAAAATGATAATGATGGTATCGCCGTTAATTCACCAATCTTTTTAAATGGCGGTTCGATTGAAGACTTCAATGGAAATTCTGGAGATGTCTTTTTTGATGCGGTTGATCTCTCTTTTGTAGAAGTCGATACTTCGCCACCTGTTATAAATTCAGTAACTCTGCCAGCGTCAGGTCTTTATAAAGTAGGAGATGAATTAGAGTTTATTCTTAATCTCAGTGAAGATATAACTCTTACAGGGACTCCTTCTTTATCGATCCTTATTGGTGCTGCCGAGAAGAAGTTGCAATATGAGTTAGGGGACGATCCAAGTCAGTTAGTTTTTAAATATACCATTGAAGACGGACTCAATGACTTTAATGGAATTACACTTGTTTCGGCAATCAATATCCAAAATTCTAAAATTACTGATTATGCTGGAAATTCTATTCAGGGTAATTTTGAGAAGCTAGCGGTGGATACTTCTGGTATTAAAATAGATTCCACGGCCCCATTTATTTCAAGAATTGATGCTCCTCAAAATGGGTACTACTTCGTGGGCGACACTCTCATCTTTAACGTAATTTTTAATGAAACGGTTAATGAAGATGCTAATCCATCGATGATTCCTTCCTCTCTTCTTTTAAGAATTGGAGAAAATATTGTTGAGGCAGATTATGTGAGTGGAAGTGGAAGTAATTCCTTTCGCTATGAGTACGCTATTAGCAGTTCAGATGATGATAATGATGGGATTGAGCTAATTTCACCTTTGGATCTGAAAGGTTTTAAGGTCTTTGATGCCGTTAATAATGAGCTAGACCCTAATTTTAACGTACCAGATTTAAGTAATATTCGAGTGGATACCGGTGCTCCTGTCATTACTCAAGTTGATGGGCCAACCAATGGTATATATAAGGCCGGTGATGATGTCGTATTTAATTTAATTTTCTCTGAGGAAGTATCGGCACAAGGTCTTCCTTATTTATCCCTTAATATTGGAGATGTTGAAAAAAGGGCAGAGCTTTTTCAACAAGTTAATAAATATACCTTAAGCTTTAAATATACCGTTGAAAATGGTTTGAATGATACGGATGGGATTGAGTTACTAGGAAATGTGGAACCTAACCTAGGTGAAATTAAAGATAGTCAAAATAACATAGCTAATTACACCTTCGCTGGAATTGCTTACACTAATATTTTGGTAGATTCAGAAAACCCATCAGTTGTATCAGTTAGTGTGCCTGTGAACCAAACCTATGGTGTTGGAGATAAACTATCCTTTGATTTTGAATTTAGTGAAGCGGTTACGATCTCCAATACTCCAAGAATTACTCTAGATATTGGGGGTACAGTCAAATACGCTGAATATGTAAGCATGGTTAATCCTACAACTGCGAGATTTGAGTATGAAATTGAACTTGGCCTAGTGGATTTAAATGGAATCAGCATTTTATCTAATTTAATTGATCTTAATACGACTGGCCTCATTCAAGACGCAGGCACAAATTCATCTGCCCTGAATTTTACGATTCCTAGCACTAGTGGAATTCTTGTAAGTGCTGATTCCCCGGTCATTACCAATATTATATTACCACCAGGAAATATTTTTAAATTAGGCAATCAGCTCAATTTTACGGTTATTTTTAACCGAACGATTCGAGTAACTGGTTCTCCAAGAATTAGGATAGATGTAGATAGTGGTACAGCCTATGCGAATTATGTATCTGGAAATAATACTTCGGCAATTACATTTAGATATGCAGTTGGAGCAGGAGAAAATGATAATAATGGGATCGTTTTAAATTCTCCTATCGAACTTAACGGGGGGCTCCTACGAGATCTAAACCGAAATAATGCTATTTTAACATTTAATGAACCGGATACTTCTAATATTTTTGTAGACACGGGGGCACCTCAAATTGCAGCAATCCGCGCAACGCCAGGTCAATATAAGCTTGGGGATAAAATTATCTTTGAAGTTGAGTTTAATGAGGGTGTCTTAATTCAAGGGAACCCTTTATTACAAGTAAACGTGAATGAAGCAATTCGTCAGGTAGGTACTATAGGTGTGGAGCCTGGTAACGATAAAGTTGTTCGATTTGAATATACAGTTCAAGTTGGTGATGATGATAGTGATGGTCTAGAGATGATTGGCCCTATTTTAGAAAATGGGGGTAAAGTGTTAGACAGTGCAAATAATGAAATCCAAAGCTACAATTTTAGTAGTACTAATTTCACTAGCACTCGTATTGATTCAACTCCTCCAGTTATACTTGGAGGGGCCATTATTCCTCCGGCCGATGGTCTTTATGGATTAAATCGAAATTTAGATCTTAGAGTCCAATTTTCTGAGAACGTCTTTGTCGAAAATGGAACTCCTCAACTTCTCCTTAGTCTTGCTGGGCAATCAAAACACGCAGATTATATCAGTGGGAGTGGTACGGATGAGCTCCTTTTTAGATATGTGATTGAGGATAATCTTTTTGAAAATAACGGAGGTCGAGTAATTCCTCCAGTACTTCTTTCTGGTTCTACTATTCGAGATGCTTTTAACAATGACTTTAGTAATAGTTTTCAAGAGCTCATTCTATCTGGTCTTGTGGTTGATTCTGTTATCCCTAAAATTCTTGGAGTCACTGGACCTTCTGCAGGTTATCGAATCGCAGGTCAGAATTTAGATTACACCTTTCTATTTAGTGAAGATGTCAATGTCACCGGAAATCCAAGAGCGCTTATGCTTATTAACGGAAAAGAGCAATATGCTAATTACCTTTCTCACTCAGGAAAGGAAGTTATTTTTAGATACACCGTTCAAAATGGTGATGATGATAATGATGGTATTCAATTTATCTCACCAATTGATAGTAGCCTAGGGGAGATTAAAGATATCTCTGGAAACGTCGTGACTTATGAATATTCCAATTTTGATAGCTTTAAAGTAACTCTTGATACGGCAAGACCTGAGATAGCGTTGATTAAACCGCCGAAAGCGGGGAGCTATAGGGCCGGTATTAAACTCAATTTTGATGTTACTTTTAACGAGCTTGTGGAAATTGATGGTCTCCCTCGTATTCCACTTAATATCGGTGGATTTACTCGATATGCTACCTTTGATTATCAAACTAGTGGAAATGAAGCTCGTTTTGTCTATACCATAGTTGATGGAGATCTAGATCTTGATGGTATTTCTTTTGATTCCGCTAATCTCGACATTAATGGAGGAAGTATTGCAGATGGAGCAGGTCAACCTCTTTTGACATCCCTTGGAACGCCCCCTGATATTTCTAATATCTTTATCGACACCGTAGCGCCAAGTATAACTGGAGTAGACTTTATTTCTGTTGGAACTAATTTTAAATTTAGGGATAATTTGGAATTTAGAGTTAGTTTTGATGAGGAAGTAGAAATTTCTAACGGCACAAAAATTAAACTCAATATTGGTGGACAGACTCAATACGCGACCTATTTCTCTGGAAGTGGTACAACTCAGGTTATTTTCCGTTATAATATTGCTGAAGGTCTGCTGGACGGTGATGGAATTGAATCCTTTAGTCCCATCCTGACAGGCGGTGGTTTTATTAAAGATGCTGCCGGAAACTTTTCCAATACTAATTTTACACCTCCTGATACAAGCACTGTTCTTGTGGATAGCGTCCTTCCTAGAATATTGTCGGTTACCCCTCTTCAAGCAGCAGGCTACTATCTCTTAGGGCAAGATTTAGAATTTTCCATGCTCTTTAGTGAGAATATAACTATTACAAATAGCCCGAGAATTAAAATTAATCTCGATGGAAAAGAAGTTTTTGGAGAAATTGTATCTTCTACAGTTAATTCCATTAATTTTAAATATACTATTCAGGCGCGTGAAAATGATAATGATGGGATCGTTGTTCTCAATCCATTGGATCTCAATACAAATGGTCTCATTACAGATAGTTTTGGTAATGAGGCCATTTATACTTTCCCTGTCCCTGACACAAGAGGCATTAAGGTTGATACTGGGCCACCAGAGATTGATAGCGTTTCTTCTCCTCTTAATGGCTTCTATGGACTTGATAGTGCTTTAAGTTTTACAGTGAATTGGAGTGAGACGGTTAATCTACCAGGTTCTGGTGGACAATATGTATATATCAGCTCCTCTATTGGTGGTTTCACTAAAGGAATCTATTATGTAACCGGAGAGCAAACGAACCGATTTAATTTTACTTATCTTGTAGAAGCAGGACTCTTAGACCTAGATGGTATCGAAACATCCAGCCCGATTATTAAGGGAATAAGTATTATTGAAGATGGTGCTAATAATCCTGCTATCCTTGATTTTACCCCACCTGATACGAGTCAGGTTTTTGTTGATACCATTCCTCCTTTTATTAGCTCTATTACGATTCCAGCTTCAGGTACCTATGCGACAGGGCAAGTCTTAGAGTTTGTTCTTAACTTTAATGAAATCGTTAATGTTGATGGATATCCTAAACTTAGTATTGATATTGGAGGCGTTGTTAAGTTTGCCGAATACTTTGGTGGCTCAGGCACGGAGAATTTATCCTTTAGATATGTTGTTCAACAGGGTCTTCTTGATTCCGATGGTATTGATTACGGAAATACCTTTACGTTAAATGGAGGATCTATTAAAGATAGGGCCTTTAATAATGCGACTATAAACCTTTCATCGACTAATGTTCCTTCTGTTTTTGTAGAATCGATTCCACCTGAAATTGTTTCCTTTTCTACCGTGGCCGGTAATTATAAATTTAACGATATTATTGATATTGATGTCCAGTTCGATGAGCCAGTAGTAATAACAGGAAATCCGAAAATACCTCTTCAATTAGGAAGTACAATTAAAGAAATTAATTACCTTTCTGGAAGCGGAACGAATATTTTAAGATTTAGCTACCAGATTGAAAAAAATCTTCAAGCGCTCAGTGGAATTCAAATCAATTCTCCTGTTCTTCTTGATTCAGGAAATATTGAAGATATTTATGGCAATGATCTTGATCCTGCCTATTCAGGAGTTACCAATTTTCTTAATTATGCTTTTGTAGATTCTGTTCTTCCTAAAGTGACTTCTATCAATCTACCATCTCTTAGAAGATATAAATTAGGTGAGATACTTAATTTTGATTTAACCTTTAATAAAAATGTCGCTATTAGCGGTGGTATTCCGGCGATTCCTGTAACTTTTGGGGGGGTGAGCAAGAGTATTCCTTTTAATAGTGATATCGACGGTCGAATTAAGCGCTTTACCTACACGGTCGCTTCTGGTGATAACTCCGTAACGGGTATTGTTCTTGGTTCAAACCTAGATCTTCAGGGGGCAAGTATTCAAGATAGTTTTACCAATGATACGGAGACGAACCTTCCTTTTAATGATACCTCTCAAATCATTCTTGATGCTGTAGAACCAGTGATTACGGGAATCATTCCTCCTGCAGATGGTCGATATAAAGCGGGTGATACTCTTGATTGGACAGTTCAATTTAGTGAGGAGATTAGTCTGGGTGGAGTTGTCGAACTTGGAATAGGCTTTGATAATTTTTCTCGAAAAGCAGCTATACAAAGCTCAACATCTGATTCTATTACCTTTAGATATACTATTGAACCCAATTTAAATGATGAAAGTGGTATTGGTTTTAATGGTCTCACTTTGGTCAATGGAGTTGTTAGAGACCTGGCCGGAAATGACGCTAATTTAAATTGGCCAAATATTGACTATAATAATATTAAGATTGATTCTCTGAACCCATCTATTGTTTCTATTACTCCACCAGTGGATGGGCTCTATACTCTTGGAACTGTCCTTGAAGTGAGTATTGAATTTGATGAAGAAGTTTTTATCTCTTCAGCAAATATCCCCGCTGTATTATTAGAAATTGGAAACGATATTGTTCAAGCTCCTTATGTCTCTCACACCGGAGATCGTATTCTTAATTTCTCATTTCCTTTAACGTCAGGCTATGAAGACACTGATGGGATTAGAATTAGAGGAGTATCACTAAATGGTGGTTATATTCAAGATGAGGCCGGTAATGCTGCTATTCTAAGCTTTAATCCAACCAGTCACCCTAATGTCCGAGTCGATACCGTTGGTCCCAAAGTAGAGAGATTGATTTTACCAGATAATGGAACCTATGCCACCGGTGATACTTTTAACTTTAGAGTTGAGTTTGATGAAACGGCTTTTTCTACTGATTTAAAACCATCAATTAAGCTTAGAATTGGTCAACAAGAAGTTCTTGGTGGTCTTATTTCGGGTAGTAGTGGAACTAATACTTATACTTTTAGATATACGATTCCTGCTGGGGTTCAAGATTTAGACGGAATTACCGTTCTTTCTACCATAGAACTTAATGGAGGTAGTATTGTTGACTCTCTTGGAAATACTGCCGAACTTGAGCTTCCTATTAGTGGCGGTACTACAGATAGGGATACTGATGGTATTCCTGATGATCTCGATGATGATATTGATGGGGATGGTATCACTAATGATCAAGATTCAACTCCTTATGGAGAAGATGATTCTAATACCCAGATAATTATTGATGGAAACCCCGCTATACTTTCTTTAACTCCTCCGGGGGATCAATGGTGGTCTATTGGTGACTCGCTTGACTTTAGTGTCGAGTTTAGTGAGCCGGTATTTCTTACAGGAAATAGTTTCTTTAATTTTAACCTCGGCGGTCAAGTTAAAAGTGCTGCTTTAGTTTCTGGGAGTGGAACAAATACTTTCATTTACCGCTATTTTATTAGTGGTGGAGATGAGGACAATGATGGTATTGAAGTTTCTGCGAATGCAATTCAATTAACCACAGGAAGTACACTTTTAGACTCTATTGATAAGGCAACGGATATTAATATTCCTTCCTTGCCCGATACTTCTGGAGTTCTAGTCACGACAAGCGCTCCGCGAATTGTGAATGTAATTGGTCCAACTAATGGATCTTATCAAACGGGAGAGGCGATTAATGTTGATATCGCTTATAATCGTCCTATAAATCTAGCTGGTGGAAACCCCTCCATTAATCTTCAGATAGGAGGCCTAAATAAAGTGGCCAATTACATTAGTGGCTCAGGAACTCAAGTCCTTCGCTTTCAGTATATTGTTGGTGCCTTAGATAATGACTTTGATGGAATAAGAGTGCTAAGTCCAATTATTTTAGGTAATGGTGTCACGCTTCGATCAACAGATAATGTATTCGCTGCGAATCTAACTTTTACTAGTGTGAATTTTAATGATGTCATCATTGATAACCAGGCACCCCAAAGCACTTCGATTAGTATTAATAATAACGAAACTGCTACTAATGATCTGAATGTGACACTTACTTTAACCGCTGTGGATAATACCCCTGTTCAGATGTATATCACCAATACCGCCCTTTGTGCCTCTGACGGAACTTGGGAAAACTTTAATAGTACTAAGGCATGGACACTCGTTCGGCCCAATTCCAATAATGCCGTTTATGTTAAATTTAGAGATGAAAAAAATAATGAATCCTCATGTATTTTTGATACGATCTTTCACGACTCGGAACC
>CBDUBC010000035.1:0-24388 GCA_965365285.1 uncultured bacterium | reverse complement strand
CTTACACAGTAGAGGGAGCGAAGTATTTAAGAATTGTGATCAAAAAGTATGAGCTTGAAAACAAATACGATACTCTAACCATTACTGGGCAAGATCGAAATGAAAGCGTTAAGATCACTGGTGCAGGAGAGAACTTTTCTTCGGATTATGTTTCTGGCGAGGAGATGAGCGTAACTTTTAAATCAGACAGATCCATCACGAAGTGGGGATTTGTTATTGAGAAAATTCAGGCAGTCTACTAATAGAACAAATTAAAAAGGGAGCCACGGCTCCCTTTTTTTATTTTTGAACTAAACCGTATTTTTCACCGTATTTTTGAATAAACTTAGAAAGAGATCCAAGCTTATCTAGAGTTCTGATCGCTGAAGTAGAAAGCTTAAGCTTCACAGTTGATCCAGTAACAGGATCGAAAACTCTTTTCGTCTTAAGATTAACTTCTTGCTTCATTTTTGTTTTGATATTTGAGTGAGAGATCTTATTCCCAACCATTCTTCTTTTACCAGTTAAATCGCACGTTCTAGACATATAAACCTCAATGATATCGTCATTTTAAAGAGGGTCACTATAATATTGTTTGTCAAAAAGGGCAAGGTTATAATAGAACAAGAAACCAATAACTTAACGCTTCGCAAGGAGAAAAAATGCTTAAAAAAACAAAAAAAAGACTCATTCTAAGTTTGTTTATTGCCTCCATCCCATTGGTTTTACTGGCCCAGGAGGGATTATCTAAATACGAAAGAATCGTCAGTTTAGAAGAGAGAATGAATAAGCTTGAGCAAGAAGTTGCAGATCTTAAAAGTCAGATAGCAGGTGGGCCAACTCTCTAGCCTCGATCGTTCGTACGAAGATTTTTAAGCTTTGCATTAATGGTTTTCTTCTCTTGGTTGAGAGCTCGCTCAAACTTTTTGATCTCTGGACCAATGATATCTTTTTGAAAATTAAGTCTTCTTTTTTCAGACTGGGCCTGGAAGTCCTTCTTAAGCTTTAAGATCTTTTGTGCAATCTCTTTATTTTTTGCCTTGTTGATGAGGCTCACTTGAGATTTAAGAGCATTGAGCTTTTTGATGTAAATCTTTCGAAGTTCATGGTTTCTTTTGAGAAAATCTAACTGATGTTTAAAAAGCTTATCTTCTTGAGCAAGCTTTATCTTAGTATTTTCATTTATATAGCTCTCATAGATTTTTTGCTTCTCTTTTTGCGTCTTTAGATTAGGTCTTGTTGCTGCAAAAAGCGAAGTACTTAAAAGCATCGTTAGTATAAAAGTTTTCATGATCGTCCTTCCTTGGTTACCTATTATTCTATTATTTTTTTATTAGAAAAAAAGAATTATTAACGGCACCAACCGACGAGAACCATCCGCTTTCCTGATTGCATGGCGTAAACTTTATGTTCATAACCATAATGACCGGTCAGAAAAAGAGTGAGACCACCAAATTCCCGAGTAGAAAGTTTTGCCAATAGATCTTTATCTCCTTTTCTTCTAAATCCAAGAGTTCCACCTTCTATATTTTCATGATCAAGAGTTAAGGAGAGAGTAAAGGCAAAGAGTCTTGATCCATCATCATGCCAAATCCCTTCCTCGACACTAGGATCGCGTACGGCCAGCATGAGTTCATAATCTGTAAAGGGATGTATTTTTTGAAGAAGTTCTCTGAATTCTCCCTGATTCATCCATTTATGAAATATAGAATCAAGTTTTTCCCATTTTTCATCTCTTACAAGGTTTTTAATCTCTTCAGAAAGGGGGTAAGATATTTGAAGGTAACCTTTTTCTAAAAGTTCATGTGAGGTTTTATTTATGTCTAAACTCAAATTTGTCATACCCTTTGCAGTGATAGCCGTTGGTCTTGGGGTCTATATCGCTAAAAGCAATAACCTTTTAACAAATAATGTCAATGAAAGTGAAGGAAAAAATCAGGAAAGACTCGTTCCTGTTCCAAGCCCAGAGACATCCTATGATCGAATCAGTGATGATGAACTTCAAAATAAAAGAGAAGCCGCTCTTAGTGAAATTGAATCTCGAAGACAGCTTTGCCAAAAGGCCTCGGATGAGTTTTTTAAGGATCGTGGAAATACTCAAGTTCCGGGTGTGAAAGCAAAAGTCCTTGCGGATCGACTACGGTACCTTTTTAAGAATACGCTTCACTCTACAGGAGAGGCTAAAAGTCTTACCTATACGAATAAACTGATAGAAAGAAAAAGTGGTCTGATTAATCCGGATGAAGTTTATGAAACTCTCGCAAAACAAGGGGCCTGTAGAGACCCTAGGGCCTCGGAATATTTAAGAGATGTATTCTCCGAATTTAATAAAATTGAAGGAACCCAACAGGAGAAGGAAGAACTCAGAGCGATTATGGTCTATAGTTTACAAAGACTTCTCAATAAAGATTTTAGAACTGCTAATTTAACTTTTATCATGGAAAAGCTTAACCAAATGGCCTCGGAAGAGCTCCTTCAAAGCAATATCAAAGAGCGAATTTATAAAATCAACTCACAGATTCATCAAGAATTTAATCAGTTTAAAGGGGAGTATTCAAGAGAGGTTACTTCGCGCAAAAAGCTGGAAGCTCTTCAAAAGCATTTTGCCTCGAATCAGATTATAACAGGAGAGCTCAATGCTTTACTTCAAGCTGAGCTCGATCAATTAGAAAATCAAATAAAGACTCCTTAATCCTCCATACAAAGATAGATCTTCTCTAGGGAAATACCATTTTCAATGAGAAGATCTTTTACTTTACCTAGAACCCACGAGCGAATAGGACGAGGATAACGAATTTTACCATCAAAGCTCGTCACCATCTCTTCGGCGAGAAAATAAGAGTCAGGATAATTTTTCTTAACTTGGTAAAAACTATCTTTAGAGAAGCGAACCACTCCAATAGAAATATATTGAAGTCGATCCATGGGAACGTTTTTTACAATTTCCTTTGCGAGCTCTTCATATTCTTTCAGAAAATCAGGAGAGTAGATGATTGGATCAAGGTGAATACCGATAGGATGTCCCTTATCAGAAAGCTGCTTCATGGCCCTAAGCCTTGCCGCTAAAGGTGGAGTTTTGTCTTCACTTTTTTTGACTCCATCCTTTGAAGCAAGGGAGAAGGATGTAATAATATTATCCAAGGGATCTTCAATAAGCAGTGCTTTAATATTAACGGACTTGGTTCTTAATTCCAGCTTTGCATTTGGTAATTTTTTAAATAACTCAAAGAAATAAGGAATCTCACCGGTAATATGGCTTAAAGCAAGACTATCGCTAAATTCACCTGCGTGGAACCAAAGTTCTTCATTTCTTCTCTCACTCATTTCCCGAATTTGTTTTCCTATGTCTTCATAATTAACAAAAAAGACAAGATCAGGAGAATTAAAATAGCCCTGAAGATAGCAGTAATGACATTCGTAAATGCAATTATAGGTATGAATAAAATAGTAGTGGTGACCACTTGCCACGCCATAGGCATCGGGAGCTTGCTTTATGAGAGTGCCCTTTTTCTGAGCTATGAAAAGATTAAGATTGGTTCTTTTTTGAAGATAGGGCTTTTTTACTTTATTGAAATAATCTTCATGATTATCAATTAAAATCGGATCCTCTTCTTTTAAGTTCTTTAAGATATCTTGAACACGCGGATGATCTAAACAGTCTTTTTCAATAAAGACTTGATTAAACACGGAATTCTCCACTAAGAAATTGATCCCAACGCTCCTGGGGAAAGGTCTTTAGGGTTTCAGAGAGTTTAATAAAGTCTTCCTCACTTTTAAGTTCCATTGAGATTTTTATATTTCTTTTTTCAAGATCTTTATCAAAATGTGCTTGAGCACCAATTTTTTTAAAATGCTTTTTAAAAGGGGAGAGTTCCTCCTCCATTTTATATTTCAAGGGGTGGGCGAGCCGATCCAACTCTTCAATCAATAACGACGCTCTTCTTTTTTTACTATCCATATCTTTATCCATAAATTTTTGGATAAGACTTTTAATAACACGATCTTCTACCTTCCTTATTTTTAAGGTGTTGATAATTTTCTGGTACACCTTTTTTTGGGAAAAACTAAAAAAGTAATGGTCTGAACTAGGTAAAATATCTTCATAATAGTTCTCCTTCTTTTTTTGATCTTTGAGATACCACTCATAAAGTTTTTCACTAAAAGTCTCAGCATTTTCTTTAACAAGCTCACAAACCTGATCACTGGATTGATTTACAATATCGGAGATCACTTTAATGGATCTCATCTTTTTACGAAATTTTTTGGCAACGGATGCGAGTGCCCAGAGTTCTCGATCAATGAGATGACCAAAAGGGCGTAGTTCTGTTTTATGAATTCGCTCACTATGGGTTACACAATCAAGGAGAGGAAGATCACTTTGAGTATTTAATTCAAAGGATTTAAATTCCATGTGATCTTTTAGACATAGATAGCTTGATCGAACTTCAACGAGCTCTTGGTGGTATTTTTCATACTTTTCATTTAATAGACCACAAACTCCAAGGTTAATAATTTCATTAATTTCTTCATGGTGGGCCCCTAAAAACCCCGCTAGAGATTCGGAGGCAGATTGAATGCCCTCCCCTGTGAGAAGAACATAACCCTCAGAAAACTTGTAAACGCCCTGGAAAATAAAAGGGAATGCCTTACAGTTCTCATTTTTAAGTAGGCCCATCGCCTCAAGCGGATGGGCAAAGACAATTAATTTCATATTGTAACCTTGAGGGAATTCTTATAGTGTAGGCGACGCGTCTGTCAAACAGGACATTTATGAAAAATCAAAGACTTAAAGCTTATGCTCGCCTACCTTTCATCTTCGGAGGGGCATCCCTTTCAGGAAAGGGGGGAGGATATGGTTTTGGTGAAATTTCAGAGTCCGATTCCCAAGATCTTCTCCACTTCGCTTATGATCAAGAAATTCGTGTTTTTGATACCGCTCCAATTTATGGTTTTGGAGAGTCCGAAAAAAGAATAGGACAGTTTTGTAAAAGCAAAAGAGAGAATTGTTTTATCATCTCAAAAGGTGGAGTGAGTTGGCACTCAAGTAAAAGAGTGAACATGACGAATTCCCCAGATGTGATTGAAAAAATGCTTCACGACTCTCTAAGAAGACTTGATTCCGATTATATCGATCTGTATATGATCCACTGGCCAGACCCTCATGTGGATATTAGGCATCCTATGGAAGTTCTCTCTAGGGCCAAAGAAAAAGGAATCATTAAACACCTTGGTCTTTGTAATACAAATCGAGATGAAATTTCTAAGGCAACTGAAATTGATTCAATTGAATTTATCCAATCTGAGTGCAATGTCTTTAATCAAGATCCTTATTTAGAAATTGAATCCATACTAAAAGAGAAAGAGATCACTTTCATGAGTTGGGGAAGTCTTGATAAGGGAATCCTTACGAAGCGAGTCGATCGTAATCGAAAGTTTGATTCCTATGATGCTAGAAGCTGGGCGCCATGGTGGAAAAAAATGGATAAGGAATCTAAATGGAAAAAAGTAGAAGAGCTTGAAAAATTATGTAAAAAGCATGAGATCTCCCTTCTTAAGTACGCTCTTCATCATAACCTTAATTTTTCTTATCTTGATTATGTCCTTTGCGGCCCAAAAAGCCGTACTCAGCTTGAACAAATTATTTCTGTTTTAGAAACTCCAATACATCCTGAAATCTATGAATCCTAAGATTAGCGTTATTATTCCAACTTTTAATCGTCTTCCGGTCCTTGCTAGAGCAATTGAATCTGTGATCACTCAAGACTATGCTCCTTTTGAAATTATTATTATCGATGATGGCAGTCGTGATGCTACAAAAGATTTCGTTACCTCTTTAAAAAACTATTCGATTCGCTATTATTACCAAGAAAATGAGGGAGTTAGTAAAGCAAGAAATTTTGCAGCAAAGATTTCAAATGGTGAATGGCTTGCTTTTCTTGATAGTGATGATGAATGGCTTCCTACAAAACTTTCTTCCCAGGTGCAGCTTCTTAAAACAAATTCGAAACTTCCTTTGATCCACACCGAAGAAATTTGGGTGCGAAATGGAAAAAGAGTAAATCAAAAAAAGAAGCATCAAAAATTGGGAGGCAGGATTTTTAAAGACTGTCTCCCTTTATGTCGGATTAGCCCATCAAGTTCTCTTATTCGAAAGGATGTATTTTTGGACCTCCAAGGTTTTAGAGAAGACTTTGAAGTTTGTGAAGACTATGACTTATGGCTAAAAATAACTTCTAAATATCAGGTCGGCTATATTGAAGAACCACAAATCATTAAATATGGCGGGCATGAGGATCAACTTTCAAGTAAATATCATTCCATGGATATTTGGAGAATTCAGGCCTTGTTGGGTATTCTCAATTCACCAGAACTTAGTCCTGATGAAAGAAAGGCTACGTTAGAAGAGATTGCCAAAAAATATCGCGTTCTTCAATTGGGATATGGAAAAAGAAATAAGCTTCACGAGCTTGATACTATCTTTAAAAAGCGAAAGATCATTTTAGAAGAAAGGCATCTCAATATTGAGAGCATGTAGAGTAGAGTGCCAAAGCTCGTCTTGTGGGTTTTCCAAAGGCGTTTTAACTTTATAATTTAGCTTAAAGTATTTTGTTTCAAACCTTGGGTTTAGAGTAAGATACTGGTTACTGAGCTTTGCGAGAACAAAGAAAGGGTAGTCTTCTTTAATCTTATAATCATAGGCTAGATACATTCCTCTTAAAAAGGCATACTTTAACCTTTGATGAATCCCAATGTAGAGCTTTCCCTTCCTATTTTCAAAATTGGCCTGGGCGTGCAAAAGCGGACGAGATTCGTATCGAGTAGTAACAGTGCTTGAGCCATTCATAATTTTGAATTCTTGAACCTCTAAGAGTATCCTAAAATCCTTATAGGCCTTTTGATAATAGACATCAAAATTATAGGTAACCTGTTCTCGAGTTAGTTCATCGAGATCAAAGAGTTCTCCATCAGTTGCTAGTTGTGAGGCACTTGTTACAGAAAGAAGATCACTTCTTGTTAACTGATAATAACGAATTCCATAGGCTTCACTAGGATTATTTTGCCAATAACTATCAAGTCCCAGTTTAGTTTCTTTTTTGATATAAACACTAGCGCTAGGACTCGTCGGACTTGTAATATTACTAATTGATAAAGAGATGCCTACGTTAAAATTATAAAAAAAAGCAGAGTCAATTTTAAACTTACCAAGATTAAGCTTTGGTAAAGGAACTCCTATCTCAAGATTAGCGTCTACAAACCTTGCCGTATTTACGTTTTTGTTGAGGATTTCTAACATATTGTTTTGCTTTTCACTTGAACTTAAGCCTGATCGGTTCCCATCCTTGACGTCACCCACAAGAGATTTAAGTCCTGAAGAAAGGAGGACCTCTAGGTCAAAATAAGAATGGTAGGGCGTTTTTTTTAGTGCTCGATCTATAATGACTCGATCTCTCATAAGAGTATAACGATAGAGTTCATCCCTGCCTTTAGAAAAAGAGCAAATAGGCATCATGAGAGCGAGTATTAAGATCTTTTTATTCATTCTTCTATTATAGAACGTAGCAAAAGGTGAGCTATCCACTCAGGAAAAAAAATCACATTTTTCTTAGAGATATTCCCGTGATTTAATAGATAAATAGACCAAATTAAATGGGAACGTAAAGTGAAGTACACTCCAGTAAGAGTTTCAACGATTAATCCAAAATTACCAATCACTTTTGATTTACACCTATTCTTTAAAGATACTTATGTAGTCTATAAAAAAAGTGGAGATTCTCTCGAAAAAGAAAAAATTAAAAAATTAAGAAAACAAAAAGCTGGAAAGTTTTTTATTGATAGTAATGATGAAAAAAAATACCAAAATTATTTGGATAGCGCTCTCGATGCTGTCGCGAATGACCCTGATATGTCGACTGAAGATAAATCAGCTGTCGTTGGAGATGCTGGTAAAACGGCCATAGAAGATCTAAGAAGAGATCCTACAAGTAAAGAGGCCTATAATGCGACTAAAAAGGCGAGTTCTAGCCTTGCACAACTCGTCCAAAATGATCCTGCGGCCCTTAAAGAAATGTATAAATTTGATTCTGAAGATGATCCGATTCTCCAATCTGCGATTTCTTCTTCGGCCCTTTGTGTTCGAATGGGACAACTCAAAGGACTTCCTCCCCAAACTCTTGAAAACCTCAGTACGGCATGTCTTTTAAGAGATATTGGTATTGTTAAAATGGATCAAAAATATCATGGTCTTTTTACAGTTCCTCTTGCTGAATATAAATCGATTGAGCTAAAAATCTATAAAACTCACCCTGAGCTTGGAAAAAATATACTTGAAGAAAGAGGGGATGTTCCCCCAGAAGTTATTGACCTTGTTTATGCTCATGAGGCAAAACTTCAAGGCAATGGGTTCCCAAATGAAATCGATAAATTCACCCCAGAACAAGCCGTTATTGCGCTGTGTAGTGCATATGATAGAAAAGTTTCGTGCGAAGGCATGACCCCGTCAGATGCTATCCAAGACTTTAGTATGAGTGAATTAGGAAATTTTGATCTTGAAGACATCAAGTTTCTTAAAAAAATGCTCAAGCAAGACGGTCTACTCGATTAATAAGGGCCTAGCTCCATATTTTTCCTTGTCAAAATGACCTAAAATCCGTAAATTGCCCTTCTATCTATCGATGGGCCTTTAGCTCAGCTGGGAGAGCGCTTCGCTGGCAGCGAAGAGGTCAGCGGTTCGATCCCGCTAAGGTCCACCAATCAACCAATAAAATACATTTCAACAGTTGCAAGGCTAATTTTTTCAACTAGAAGTTCGTTATATTTCAAATTATTCATCAAAGAAAATCAATAAATTCAAGACAATAGAATAAATTAAACTAGAATTGTTTACTTTTATTTGGTCTATCTTAAATCTAGTTATAGAGTTAAAATTTAGTATAATTTTTTTAATCAAGGAACTTTCAATGCGTAAGTTTTCAAGTTTCGACTTTCATGAAATTTATGATATTTTTCCAATTGGTATAGCCTATCTAGATGAAAATTTTAATGTGTTTCGAGCGAATAAAATACTTTGTGAATACTTTAAAAAATCTGAAGAAAATCTAATTAATCGTCACTACCTCAATGAACTTACTCACCCTCAGTGTCTTAAGCAGGAGCAAGCTTTAATAGAAGAGATGAATCGAGGTGAGCGAAACAATTATCAAATTACTAAAAAGTTCAGCCTAGAGAAAAACAAATTTCTTGAGGCAGAGGTAACTGTGTCTTCTGTAAAAAAGAAGAATGGCGAAATTTCACACTACATAGTTTCTTTTTTAGATATTTCTGAGAAGGAAGAGATTAAAGAAAATTTAAGATTAAATGAAAGTAAGTATCGTCAGGTGACGGAGTCCTTGCCTCAATTAGTCTGGACATGCGAAGCCGATGGGCCTTGTGATTATCTTGGACCTCAATGGATTCAATATACAGGGATCGAAGAAAAGGAGCAGCTAGGATTTGGTTGGCTCAATCAACTTCACCCTGATGACGTCCAACGGACACAAGATCATTGGATGAATACAGCAGCAAAAGGGCTTGATTTTGAAATAAGATTTAGAATCCGACGTCACGACGGAGTCTATAGATGGTTTCATACTCTTGCGAAGCCTCTTAAGGATGAATCGGGAAAGATTATTAAATGGTTTGGCTCCAACACGGATATTGATGATTTAGTTAATGCTGAAGAAAATTTAAGATTAAATGAAAGTAAGTATCGTCAGGTGACGGAGTCCTTGCCTCAATTAGTCTGGACATGCGAAGCCGATGGGCCTTGTGATTATCTTGGACCTCAATGGATTCAATATACAGGGATCGAAGAAAAGGAGCAGCTAGGATTTGGTTGGCTCAATCAACTTCACCCTGATGACGTCCAACGGACACAAGATCATTGGATGAATACAGCAGCAAAAGGGCTTGATTTTGAAATAAGATTTAGAATCCGACGTCACGACGGAGTCTATAGATGGTTTCATACTCTTGCGAAGCCTCTTAAAGATGAATCGGGAAAGATTATTAAATGGTTTGGCTCCAACACGGATATTGATGATCTAGTGAAATCCGAGGAGAGATTGGAATCTGCAGTTGAAGAAAGAACTCATCAGCTTAAATTAACTATGAATGCTGCTCAGGACGCAAATCAGGCCAAAGCAGATTTCCTTTCAAATATGAGTCATGAGCTCAGGACTCCACTTAATGCCATTAAAGGATTTTGCCAGTTGTTGGAAATGGATAAAGATATCTCAGAAAAGAACAAACATTATGTCAATTTACTATCAACGGCATCAACCCATCTTCTAGAGCTTGTGAGTGATATACTAGATATGGCAAAAATTGAAGCTTCACACATAGAACTTAATTTGAAGTCCAACCAAATAGATACTATCATTTCAGACTGTTTGGAATTCGTTAAAGGATTGTGTCTTGAAAAAGATGTTCATTTAGAGCCTTATGAGGGGGCTGGATTGATATCACGCTGTGATGAGGTTCGACTAAAACAGGTTGTCCTTAATTTACTGACAAACGCGATTAAATACAATAAAGAGGGAGGCCAGGTAAAGGTAAGTAGCTCTAAATCCAAAACAGGTTTTATTCAAATTAGGGTCACGGATACAGGATTGGGAATCAGTGATAAGGAATTAGAAGACTTATTTGTACCCTTTTATCGTTCCGTTCCTAAAAATAGTAATATTCCTGGAACAGGTATAGGGCTTAGTTTGACGAAGGCCTTGGTTGAACAAATGGGAGGAACCCTAGAAGTTAAATCCAAGCTTGGTGAGGGAAGTACATTTATCGTCTCTATACCAGTTGGTAAAGAAATTAATACTGCTAAAACTAAAAAAGCGAACGAAGATTTTGATATCAAAGAAATTAAAAATCCAAAGTATATTTTTTATATTGAGGATAATCCTATGAACTCTCTTTTAATGACAGAAGCATTAAAGAAGTTTGAAAACTTGTCATTAAAGCTTTCCGAGGACCCCATTGAGGGAATTAAATTAATTGAGGAGCAAATGCCCGACTTAATTCTATTAGATATTAATTTACCTCATATGAGCGGATACGATGTTCTAAAGCACCTTCGTGAAAATGAAAAACTAAAAAATATTCCAGTAATTGCTGTTACGGCATGTGCAACATCAAAGGATCGTATAAAGTTAGATAGCGCAGGGTTTGATGAGGCCTTAATAAAGCCAATTAATATGACAAAGCTTTATAGGACAATTCATAAATATCTTTAAATAATTTCTATTCTTACCTAACATGTTAAGTAGGTTACAAAGAAATCAAATTAGTTCATAGAGAGGTAGTCTTGAAAGCGAAAATTACATGGAATAGTGGTATGGAGTTTGAAGCTGATAATCGAGGTATAAAATCCATCATCGATGCAACTCCTGAACATGGAGGTAACAATAAAGGTCCTGGTCCTAAAGAGCTAGTTCTTAACGGAATGCTTGGCTGTACCGCTATGGATGTGCTCTCCATTCTCAACAAAATGAGACAACCACCTAATAATTTTTTTGTTGAAATTGAGGTAGAAAAAACAACCGAGCATCCTATCTATTTTAAATCGGGACTCATTAAGTTTTATATTGAGGGAGAGGTTGAGATCGCTAAGATAAAAAAATCCATAGATGCATCTCTCACAAAATATTGTGGAGTCAATTTTATGATCTCTCAGGTTTGTGATCTGGATTTTATTGCTTTTTTAAATGGAAGAGAAGTCCACCAAGGAAAGGTGGACTTCTCTAAAAATTAGAAAGTGTGTTGAAAAACAAGGTATCGATCGGCCCAATAAGAAGGTACAAACTGTGATTCAATGAAAATTTTTCCGTAGCTCACAATTGTTTCGGGATCTTGAATTTCAAGTTTATAAGAGCCTGTGGGAATTCTAGAGCACCATGGTGAGTTTTCTTTTTCTTTTGGAAAACAAACCTTGTGCTTTTTTGCAATATAAACATTATAAAAGGGAAGATTGCTATTCACATAATCTCTCGAAATTGCCTGAATAGTTTGTTTAAAATTCTTCATATTAGGATTATATCTTTCGTCTTTTAATACTCCCTTAGCAAATTGTGCCTGCTTATTGAGAATATCTTCAGCGACTAGCATGAGATGTCTTGGATATTGAGCGTTTTTTACTTTTGGATGCCCTGCCATGATATGAAGTGGTCTATGAAAAACTCCCCCCTCATCACCAAGTTTTCGTGAGGTTTTATAATCCTTAGGAGAAACATGGTTCAGATCTGGCCTTATTTTTTCTGTATTATTAACCGTATCACCAAGAAGTTTAGGGACAAGAAAACCCTCAACCTTATGTTTTATTCGCGAAAAGAAACTCTCTTTCTTCCAATTTCCACCTACGATCTCAGTCCTCACGGCATGTCCAAAAAAGTTTTTTGGCTCGTCAGGGGCAAATCCAATAAAGGTATACATGAAGTGATTATTAATAGAGGGAGATCCATTTTGGAGAAGCTTTACTGCAACCCCTGGAACAAAAGTTCCTGGGGCACTATTGAGTGACGATACTCTTATAATACAAGGTATGCTCAACCCATTTAAACCTTTAGAAAAAAGACCGGTGTAGTTTGCAGGAAAATTAGGGTGGGCATTTTGAATGACCATTCTACATTTTGCTGTCACACCGTGAGTATGGGTTGTTTTAACGTTATTACCATTTTTATCTTTTACAGGAGGAACAATTGCATCCGCTGATACTGTCCAAGCATGTAGAGAGTTTCCAACTCCGGCATACCCTCCAGTTCCATCATTGTTAAATCTTGGCTCCCAAACGTCTTCTTGATTCATCTGGCTAGTAATTTTTGACCAAAGAATATTTTGTTTTTGTGAGGCCGGAAGAGTTTCATAGTTGAGAGGAAGGAGAGGCCCTCTCTGATTTTTTAAGGAGTAATCAATTGATTTTTTTCTTTGAAACTTAACTGTTGCCTTCTCTCCAGGGGTAATTTCGACACTTCCAGCATATGCTGCACCAAAATGGATAATTGAAAATAAGGTTATGCTTAAGATTTTCATAAATTACCTTTTATATTTGTTTAAAAGTTGATTTTTATCATACTCTAACGCTTAGCTTTAGTGGATACAAGGGCTTATCAACTTTTGCCGAAATTTTTGCAAAAAATAAGAGCTGTTTTATCTATGCAATGTGCATAAAAATCGGTAAGAAAAGGGCATCCTTAGCTAGGAGGAAATTATGAAAGCATTTACAATTTTTTTATTGTCTTTGACTGGCTTATGCCATGCGGCTTTGGCACCTTTTTATCATAGCACTAAAGAGATTTCCGATTTGCTTGATGACCCTAAACTCGTTTCCGCTTTAGGTGTTAGTGAATTTGTTCAATCTATTCATAGAGAAAATGGAAAACTTACGGTCAGGACCCAAAGATGTTCAGCAGAGGTTAAGTCAACTATTACCAATATTGACCGACCTGAGGCCCCAGAATTTAAATATGAAATTGAAAATATTCAATGTAACTAAGAAAAGGAGAAATAATGAAAACTAAATTTTTAGCGACATTAGCTGTAATGACATTCTCATTGACAGTTATCGCTCAAGACCTTCGAGTTCCGCGAAGGCTTCCAACAATTCCACGTGTACCGGGTACCGTGATTATCAACAAGCCTATTCTAAGAAATAAGCCTGTTCTTACACCTGTTATGGCAAGAAAGTTCAAGCTTGAAAACAAAAACTCTCTTGGTAAAAATGCACCAATTCCTAAAGATGCAATATCAATTTCCGAAGCAGAGTTTAAAAAGCTTCACTCTGCAGGTCTTCTAAAAATAACTGCTCCGAACGTTGAGGCGGATAGAGTTAGAACAGAAATGAGTGAGCATCAAAAGAATGTAAACTATGTAAACTCCGTTCTTGGTAGAAATAGAGGTCTTCTTAATAGACTTACTAAAAGGCCTACTGGTGTTACCAGAAGAGGGAAGAATTACCTTCACCGAGTTAGAGATAACAGAGGAAAAGTTCAAATGGTGGAAACCATGGGGGAAGAATTTGTTTACTCTGAACTTGCTAACACTCTTAAAAGTGTAAACAATAAGAATAACAAATTAAACCTTTATAACCTCGCATATTCTAAACTTCCTAAGAAGTATCTTACTCGCCGAGTAGGGAAGCTTAAAACTCCAAAGGAATTAGAGAAAGCAGATCTGAATACCATTACTGCTAATCTCACAACTCTTGTTGTAGATACCAGATTGATTGGTAACATTCTTGGAACACTTGATCTACCACCAGCTGGAAGACCAGCTTCTTGTAATAAAGAAATTGGTTATGCTCCTTCTTCAGGTACAATGGGAGACCAAACTGGAAACAAGTGTAATCATCACCCAGATGGGATTTTTAACAACGTAAGATACCCAATGAAGTGGTATGCAACCTGCGTGAAAAACCAAGGAAGTAGAGGAACTTGTGTTTCTTTTGCTGCCGTAAGTGCGGTTGAAACTGCTTATGCCGTTAACAATAATAAATGGTATAACCTTTCTGAGCAAAATCTTTATAATGCTGCAAAAATGAAATGGTACCCATCCACTTATGGTGACGGTCTCAATACTGCTGGTATTATGCAAGATCTTGTTAACAGAAACTATAGGTTTGGTTTTGAATATGCTTGGGACTATAACCCTTCTTATAGCCGAGTTAAAAATGACGCCAATAAAACCTATACAAGCTCTTGTAACGGATACAATGGTGAGCATTGTTCAAACACAAATCACCAAGGTAAAAAGGTTTGTACTAAAATCCTATTTTGGACTTTCTGTGGATATACTGAACAAACTGCTGAGACTTCACTTAATATCGATGGTGTAGCGCAAATTTGGGATGTAAATAACACTGATGCTTCAGTGAATACTGCGAAGCTTGCGTCAAACCTTAAACTTCCAATGGTTCTATCTATTCCTGTTACCCCTTCTTTTGATAACGCTCCTGTATCTGGTTATGCCAACTATGTAGGTGCGAATGAAGGAAACAGAGGGGGACATGCTGTTGCTGTTCTTGGTGTAGTTGAAAACTCTCAACTTCCTGCAACTGCTCCACAAGGTGCTGGCGGTGGATACTTCATCGTTAAAAACTCTTGGGGTGCTTGTTGGAAAGATGCTGGTTACATCTATCTACCAATTGCCTGGGTTAAGGCCTATGCAAGAAGTCTTACTGTTGTAACTTCAATCTAATTTTCTCGTAGGGCCCTCTTTCTGAGGGCCCTTTTTTTAGGTACTCTCATACTATGTTTGAAATCCATTACCAGCTGAAATCGGATCTAATTTTTCTCGGAAACCTAGAGCTTTCTCAAGTCCTTCTCTATCCCTGTTCCACAAACCCTTGGGTCGTTCTGGTTCCTAGAGTGGCAGAGGTGACAGAGATTTTTGAACTGAGTGAAAGTCAGCAGATGATTCTTCTTAAAGAGATCAACTGGATCTCAAAATTTTTAAAAAGTGCGTTTAAAGCTGATAAAATCAATACAGCAGCTTTAGGAAATATTGTCTCTCAACTTCATATCCATATCCAGGCACGATATAAACATGATCCTCGCTGGCCAGGAACTCTCATTGGGACCTCTACCGAACCTACCGCAGTGGAGTGGAAGCTTTACGAGACAGAGCTTCGAAAAGCTATAAAATCTTATCTAACTTATTGATTTTTCAAAGTCGATTTCACTCCGGTAAATCTTGACTTTAATCAGGAAATTGCCATTATATGCTTAAGTATTAACTTATGGGGGTTAACCATGTTCAAACGGATCGCTCTTTTTATTCTGACGAATATTCTCGTCATGATTGTCGGCTCCTTCACAATAAATCTCGTTATTCAATGGCTTGGTCTGGGACCAGTCATGGGACAAAAAGGAATTAATTATCAGACGCTCATGGTCATTTGTCTTGGCTGGGGTATGATTGGAAGTTTCATCTCTTTGTGGATGTCCAAATGGATGGCAAAAAGTGCTTATGGCGTCGAAATTGTTTCTGCAAACGGACCTTATGCGGAACTTGTTCAAACAGTTCATCGACTCTCTCAGAGGGCCGGTATTACTGGAATGCCAGAAGTTGGGATATATCATAGTCCAGAAATCAACGCATTCGCTACCGGTGCATCAAAAAATAATTCTCTAGTTGCCGTCTCTACAGGTTTGCTGGAAAAAATGGACAAGGAGGAAAGAGATGGTGTTCTAGGACATGAAGTTGCTCACATCGCCAATGGGGATATGGTCACCATGGCCCTTGTTCAAGGAGTTGTGAACGCGTTTGTCATGTTCTTTGCTCATCTTGCAACTATCGCGATTGACAACTTTCTAAGAAAAGATGATGACGAAGGCGGAGGTCTAGGCTTTTTTGCTCGCCACTTTGTTTATATGGGATTTCAAGTTCTCTTTGGTATTCTTGCAGCTCCAGTCGTGATGGGCTTTTCAAGATATCGAGAATATAGAGCAGATGAGGGAAGTGCACGAATTGGTGGAAAAGATAAAATGATCGCCGCACTTCAGGCATTACAGAGAAACTATCCTCAGCTTTCAGAGCCTAAAGAAGATTCTATGGCAGCTTTCCAGATTTCGAGCAAGGTCAAGTGGGCAGAGCTTTTTTCAAGTCACCCACCTCTGGAGAAGCGAATTAAGAATTTAAACCAATTAAGAGCTTTATAAAAAACAGAGGGCCCTAACGGGCCCTTTTTTTAGTTGTATCTAAATTTTTCTTGTCTTTCGAGTTCTTCGGCGGCCTCAATACAGAGTCTGGCCCAAGGCATTTTCTCAAGTCTCTTTTTTTCTATTGGAACATCGTAATCTTCACAAATCCCATACTTTCCATTGGTAATCTTTGCAAGAGCATGTTCGATTTCTCTCAACCGTCTAAGCTCTCTTTCTCGTAATCCAAATGAAACATTTTGATTGAGATAGGTTGCAGCCTGATCTCCTTCTTCAATAATTTCATCCGAGGGTACATGAAGATCTTCTTTGGACTTATTCTTGATTTGATTGAGTAAAGTGTTCTTCATGGACATCAATTTTAACTTCTGTGTTTCGACAAAATCCTTGTCAATTTTTTCACTCATCGCAACCATCCTTTTTGATATAGAAAAAATATTGATGGAGTTAGAAAACATGAGCAATGATTAAAAACTTACAATTTCTTTCAATAAATTTAGATGTTTGCAATATCAAGTTCAGGTTTCTAGAATCTAGTCATCAAATTTTTCAAGGAAGAAAACGTGAAATTACTATTATCTTTAGCTCTATTACTTTTAAGTTTCCGCGCTTATTCTGCTGAGTACATTGTTAAACTCAAGTCCAGCGCTAATCTTGTTAATCTTATTAATCAAAAGTCTGTTAACGATTTTGAAGAAATCGCAAACGGAGATACTTTTTTAATTAAGTCCGATCAAAAGAGTCTGGAAGTGGAACTTGCTTCTCATCCAGATGTAGAGTACGTTGAGCCTAATTACACTATTCAACTTGATGATGATGATGCTGAAGTTCTTGCAGACACAGACTCTAAGTTTAGACAGCAATGGGGTCTAAGAAATAAAAGAGGTGTGGATATTAATGTTCTTGAAGCATGGAAAATTACAAAAGGTTCTAAGAATATAAAAATTGCCGTTATCGATACGGGTGTTGATTACAACCATCCTGACCTCAAAGATCAAATGTGGATCAATGAAGCCGAAAAAAATGGTAAACCTGGTGTGGATGATGATGGCAACGGATATGTTGATGACATCCATGGAATTAATGCCATTGATGGAACTGGTGATCCAATGGATGATCAAGGTCATGGGACTCACTGTTCAGGAGTTATCGGAGCCGCTCACAATAAAAATGGCATTATGGGAATTATGGCCAATGTTCAAATCATGGGTCTTAAATTCTTAAGTTCTACTGGTCGAGGGGATGTCGCTGGGGCCATTAAAGCAATTGACTATGCTATCGCTCAAAAAGTTCACATCATGTCTAACTCATGGGGTTCTACCGAAGAGTCTAAGGCCCTTGAAGAAGCTGTTCAAAGAGCAAGTGAAGCAGGCATTATTTTTATCGCTGCCGCTGGTAATGATGGAACCAATAATGATAAGAGACCTTTTTATCCAGCAAACTATGACTTTGATAACGTAATTACTGTTGGGGCCCATGATAAGAGGGGAAATAAGGCTTCTTTCTCTAATTACGGAAAAGAAAGAGTTCATATTTATGCCCCAGGAGTTTCGATCCTTTCTACAATGCCATGGAAAAGATATGCCAAAAGAAGTGGGACTTCGATGGCCGCTCCATTTGTAAGTGGTATTGTAGGGCTTTTCCTTTCTATGGATGACAAGCTTCTCGCTAGTGAGATTAAAGAAAGAGTCCTAAGCACCTCGATTGAGTCTCGAAATCTTGAAAACGGAAGAGTTGATGCTTTTAGAGTTCTTTCAGATCTAAGAAATTAGACCTTCAATAAACTTCACTCGCTTCAGTGCCGGTGGATGGGAATGGTGATAACCACTATACATCGGATCTGGGGTGAGTGAACTTGCATTATCTTTGTACATTTTTACCAGAGCTGAAATTAATTTCCTTCCTTGAGCATTTTTAGAGGCAAACTCATCTGCTTCGTATTCATACTTTCTTGAGATGGTACTCATGATAGGAGTGAGAAAGAAGGTATATATACCAGACACCATGGAAAAGAGTAGAAGACCGGTGTGGGCACTCATTATCTCAATACCATGACCTAAATAAAAAAGAGGTTCATTAAAAAGCTTTCCTAAAACCCAAAAGCCAATAAAACTCATAACAACACTTCTAATAAGCATTTTAAGAACATGTTTCTTTTTATAATGACCCAGTTCATGGGCCAGAACGGCCTCCACCTCATCAGCTTCTAGCGTTTTAATGAGGGTGTCAAAAAAAACGATTCTCTTATTTTTACCAAATCCTGTGAAATAAGCATTTCCATGAGCACTTCTTAAGCTTGCATTCATGACGAAGAGACCATTACTCTTAAAACCAGTTCTCTCTAAAAGCTCGAGGACCTTAGTTTTTACATCTCCTTCTTCCATAGGACTAAACTTATTAAACAAAGGAGCTATAAGAACTGGGTAGGCCCATAGCATAATAAACTGAAAACCAGTAAGAACAGCAAAGGCAAGAATCCACCAATTGCTTGGATAGCTATGAATAATCCATAAAATCAGGGCAAGGAGAGGTACGCCAATGATAAGCCCAATAAGAATTCCTTTCAGGCGATCCATAAAAAAGGTTTTTAGAGTTGTTTTATTAAAGCCAAATTTTTCCTCCACAACAAAGGTAGAATAAAGAGACTGAGGAAGAGAAATTAGCATAGAGATGAGACCAAAAAGAAGAAAGAAAGCAATACCTGTCACGACAGGCCCAAAACCCAGCGCTGTTACATACTGGTCGAGGTAGCTTATTCCACCACCAATTGTCCAAACGATAAGCATGATAATGCCAATCATATTATAGATGGAGTTTACGTTGATTTTAGTAACTGAATAATCTGCGGCCTTTTGATGATCTTCCAGGGTAATTTTATCACTAAATTTTGGAGGAACTTCAGAGCGGTTTTTGAGGATATGTTTTTTATTGCGCCATTCTAAATAAACCTCTGTTGCCTCTTTAATAAAGAGAAAAGAGAGAAAAAGAGTCATTACAAAATCAACACTTAGAGTCATTACTCGCTCCTTAAATTGTCAGGGCATGTTAGCCCGAGGCTTTTCATACGGCAAATTTTCAATTTCGTTTCAAAGAGATATAAAGTAACTCATGAAAATTCATCAAATCTTTACCGATAACGCACTTAGAAATTTTAATTATATCATCGAATTTATTCAGGGAAAGGTATTAGTCGTAGACCCTTGGGATGGAAATGAAATTCAAGAACTCCTTGGTGATCGACAAATATTGGCCATTTTAAATACTCATGAGCACCATGATCATATTAAGGGCAACGACTATCTGAAAAGTCAGACAGGATGTGAGATTTGGGCACACGAAAATGCAAAAGGTAAGATACCTAATGTAGATCGATATCTTAAAAACGGAGAGAGGATCTCTTTAACCCCTTCATGGGAAATGGAAGTTCTCGATACTCCAGGGCACACTATGGCCCATTTAAGCTTTCTTCTTCATAAAGATGATAACCCTTACTGTGTATTTACTGGAGATACTCTTTTTAATGCGGGAGTGGGAAATTGTCATAATGGGGGAGATCCTAAGGTACTGTATAAGACTATAACTGAAATATTCTCTAGGCTTCCGGAAGATGTGATCGTTTATCCAGGACATGAGTATTTTGATAATAATCTTCGCTTCACTCTTGATCGCGAGCCAGAAAATGAGGATGCTCGCGAAATGCTTACCAAAGTAAAAGAAATTGATTGGTTGTCTGGCCCTTTTCAAAATACCATTGGCGGAGAGAAACGTATTAATACATTTTTAAGGCTGCAAAGTCTAAATATAAGAACTAACTTAAATATGGAAAATGAAGAAGATCAGAGTGTTTTTTTAAAGCTCAGAGATCTTCGAAATCATTGGTAAAAAGGAGATATTATGCCATTACCAGATATCGGAAAAATGCCACCTGCTTTTTCTCTAAAAAATCAAAAGGGAAAAACAATTAAACTAAGAGACTTTAAAGGAAAGAAGAACGTTGTTCTTTATTTTTATCCTAAGGCCATGACGCCTGGTTGTACTGTTCAGGCGTGTGGCATTCGAGATAGTAAAAAAGAACTAGCAAAGCTAAAGACAGTAGTTCTTGGGGTGTCTATAGATGCTGTTGAAAGACTTCAAAAGTTTGAGGATAAGCAAGAACTTAATTTTGATCTTTTGAGCGATGAGGATCATGCAATCGCCAGTAAATATGGTGTTTGGGGTAAAAAGAAATTCATGGGAAAAGAGTTCATGGGGATTAAGAGAATGACCTTTATCATTGGTCAGGACGGCAAACTTAAGCACATTATGGAGAAAGTGAATACAAAGACTCACCATGATGATGTGATTGACTGGATATCTGAGAATCTTTAAGAAAAAAGCTTTTTCATGGCCTCGGTATTTTTGTTTGTTCCGATGAATAAAAGAATGTGATTTTTTTCAAGAATCATATCGGGGCCTGGATTGTATTGAAAGCTCTTGGTAGAACTCGTTTTGGAGGCGAGGAGGTTCACATGGCAATTCGTATAGAGATTAACTTCACTTAAAGTCTTACCAACTTGGGGAGAATTTTCTGGAATAATAAACTCATGGATTCGAATCGTTTTATCTGCTCCTCTAAGCATAACATCAAGAAAGCTTACAACATTTGGTCTTAAAATTTCAGAAGCCATTCTCATTCCTCCAATGTAGTTTGGAGAGACGACATAATCAGCACCAGCGGTTATAAGTTTTTCTCTCATCCCGAGATCAATCGATCTAGAAACAATTTTTAATTTAGGGTTTTTAATTCGTGCAGTAAGTGTAAGGAAAAGATTATCTTTATCATTCGATAATGCAACGACGAGTCCTTGAGCATGATCAATATTCGATTTTTGAAGGATCTCATCATTGGTAGCATCACCTTTAATAGCAAGAGCGTCTTTAAACTCTGTTCTCACATGTTCAATGAGCTCATCATGATTATCAATAACGACAAAAGGAATCCCGAGAGTGTGCATTTCTCTAATAACGTGAATTCCAGTTTGACCTGCACCACAAATGATAAAATGGTTTTCCATTTTGTTAATCCTCCTGAAAGTCTTTCTAAGTAAAAAAAGCTTATCTATTTTCCCCTCAATAAAATAAGCAGTAATTGTCGAGGCGGAATAGAGAACAACACTGAGTCCTACGAGAATGAGAATCATGGAAAAACCCAAAGCTGCAGGATTATTTTCCATGCCAAAAAGGTCTGTATATCCGACTGTAGAAAGAGTAATGACAGTCATATACAGAAGATGAGTAAAGCTATGGTCTGGATAAATGAGGTGATAGCCTACAATCCCTAAAGCTAGAGCAAGAGTTAAGAGTAAGAGATGAAGTCTTATCTTTTTCCATATTTGAATAATTTCATACATAGGTTTTGATTTCTCCCTACTTATAACTATAAAAGGTCTATGAAATTTATTAAATGGAGCTTAATTTGCCTTTATTTTGGGGATATTTCTTATGCCCTAGATATTCATATTCAATTTCAGAATTTGATGAATTTTAGGCACCAAAAACACAGAAAAAAGCTTAAGTATCTAAAGCAAGAGAGTCGGTTTTCTTTATTGGTGTTTTGTGAACTTATCTCTCAAAGTGATGACCAAGAAATTCTACAAGAACTCAATGGTGATTTTCTCATAAGGAGTAAGAATAATTTTCAATCTTTAGGTGTGATTGGTTATGGAAAAGAGTTGATTCACTCCTTTAGAGTGTGGGAAATTGATGATACTAAAAAGAGAGCGATTCTCCTTATTAAATTTGAGCTTAAAAATAGGCAATCCTTTTATCTTCTTATAAATCATTGGCCTAGTCAGAGATCAAAAACCAGTCGAAGATTAGGCTACCTTAAAAAGCTAGAGTATTTTTTAAATCAGAACCTCGAAAATCCTTTAATTATCCTTGGTGATTTTAATACCAATGATCGAGAGCTTTTATTAGTTGAGAAGAGTTTGAAAAAGTTTGGTCTAAGGAACCCTTTCAAAGGGGAGAGAACTTACTTCTTTGCTCCCTACGGGAGACTTTATAGTTTTGATTATGCTTTTATAAAGGGAGTTCATTACAAAGGCGGTGATTTGGTGAAAGACTGGAAAAGAAAAATAAGATTAGGGCAAAACTATGTGGAAATACCATACAAAAAAGTATTTGATCATTTTGGAATAAGGATGAATCTATCTATAAATCGATAAGATATTTAGACCTGTAAGATCTTTAAGCTTTTGTTCAATTTCAAGCGCCTGTTCTTTAGAAATTGTTTTCAGTTCTCGAACTTCATGATTATGAAGACCAAGATGATTTCCTCTATTTTCTCTGTGCCAAGAAAGTGGGTACGGTCTTTTGGGAGTATTGAGCTGAACGGCATCAGGTTTAATCTTCTTTAAAATTTGGGCGTAGGACTCAAGATCTTTGGCGATATTAATAGGCATAAACATTGTTTGGACTTCAATACTTCCTTTATACTGAGAGCAAAAATCTAGGATGCCCTTTATAAGAGTATCAAATTGAACTTCTTTATCTGCCCGATTAATTAAAGATAGGGAAGTCTCATCCCAAGCATCGACTTTGATGATGACTTTTTCGAGCTTGTTGAGTGCAGATTGGACTCGCTTATCCCCAAGATGAGTCCCATTGGTGAGGATGTACTGAGGAATTTGCGGCGCCAGGTCTCGAATTCCATCGATAATCTCTTCAAGGTTAGTGGCAAGAGTAGGTTCACCACTACCTGAGTAGGTGATGACATCAATTTCACATTTTGTATTGAGAACAGATTTAAAATCTTCGATGATTTTTTCAGTCGGTACAAAGAGCTCTTCTTGAGAAGTAACTTTTTGAATATTACCAAGCTGGCAATAAATACAATTAAACGAACACGTCGAAGTTTTAAAGATTGGATCAATTCCTAAAGACTGACCAAAACGCCATGATTTTACTGGCCCATAAACAAGCTTATGATTAGGAAACTCGTCGCTATAATGTTCGTCCTTAAAAAAATCACTCAAGAATTACATCCTTATGGATTATGTTCATTGATGGACAATCTTTATGAAAACCATCAATTAAAGTTTCAAGAGCTGGAAGAAGCTCGTATGAGCCTTTCATATCAATATCTCGGAAGTCTTGTCCATTTTTGTGATGAAGGGTCGAGTAAAAAGCTAGACCCTCGTGGGACTCCAAAAGAAAATAAAAGAAAGCCGAATCCTCCTTTGGGACTCGGATAATGAGATGAAATAGTTTTGATGAGCTCATTTCCATTGACTTGAATACCTTATCCTTTAAAATATAAATATACGTTTTTATAGAGAAAGGAGACGTTTGTGAAGGAGTCACGCAGCGCAAAAGAAAAAAAGAGTCAATGGAACTCCTCCTTTCAGCTACTTACAATACTGATTTCCCTTAGTTTATCCTCTTGTTCTTACTTCAAAAGTCGAAACCAAGTGCAAAACCCTAAGGAAGAAAATGCACCTAAACCTCTTGATGTAGTTCCCAAGGTTCAATACGACCAACTTCTATCGAAGTATGAGCAGCTTCTTAATGAAAAGAAAGAAAAGGCTAAAGTTCCAGCTGCTCCTAAAGGTGAGATCCTAGCGGAAGAGTTGGTAGAAACAGTTGATGTTTTTGAATCTCAGAAAAGTACTTTTACTGAGAGTATTCAAACTCCTCCGCCAAGCTCGACCAATAAAATGTCTCAACAGGATATCGAAAAA
>CBDUBC010000034.1:0-25099 GCA_965365285.1 uncultured bacterium | reverse complement strand
CCTTTGTTTAAATGCAACTCTGATGGTCGGTGGTACACTTAGTTCTAGCTTTCTTTACAATAAATACGTTCGAACCATTGATGAGGCTAAGAAAGTTGGAAGTATCATTAATCCAAGCATCCCGCTCAATGCAGACGCCGTTAATAAAATCCTTGGTCTTGGTGACAGTATCTCCTATACCAAGTCAGGAGAGCTCTTTATGAATGCTTCTGTTGGGGCTGGCTGGATTGTTAATGCAGGTGTTGGTGTTTCTGCTGCTTCAAATTGGAAAACGACTATTGGAAGATTAAAATCTGACAAAGTAGCCGGTAACGACTCCAACAAAACGATCGTTGAAGTGACCTACAAAGCAGGAAAGGACGTAAGAGTTTCTGCTGCTCTAGGAAACCTTGTTTCAAGTTTAAGTATTGCTAAAATTAAAGAAAAAGCAAAAAGTATGAAGTTCGTCTTTGATCTAAGCAACACTAAGAAAGTTCCAGCTGGAGCTAAAACAATAATTCTAGCTAAAGATGACAAGAGAATTAAAAAACTTTTATCTGTTCCTGCTCTAAAAAATAATCTCAAAGAATCAAGATCGAAAATGCTCAAAAATCCTAGCGGCAGCTATGAAATTGATCTTCAAGGGATGACTGCTGAGCTTGCTTATCAGCTTGCTATTAAAGGAAATGTTACTGTTGCTGAAATTATTTCTGACCCTAAAATGAACTATGGAGTTAGAATGGTGTCAGAAGAAGAAACTGTAGGTTCTAAAATTTCTAAGGGGGCCGGATTTAAAATTCCTTGGCTTTTCACCGCGAACTTCTCTAAAACGAAAGGTCAAACTTTTTCAGATCTCAAGATGTTAGGTAATGACACCGCCGTAGTTACTTATAACGGCCTCGTTTCTAGAGACTGGAGTACAGGAAGTATTTTAAGTAACGACCTTTCCCGAACAAAAGTATTTTCCGGTATGGTTCAAATCGTTGAGGACCTCACTAATCCTTCTCCAAATGGATCTCAAATTCGGTATGCAGGTAACCTCACCTATGCCTCAGAAAGAAACAATGTAGACGCGGCTAATGTCATCAATGAAGTTCGAAACATTAAGGAAATCTTTGGTCTAAAGAAAATATTTGATCCAATGATCGCAAAACTCAAAAATATTTCTCAAAGGTCTAATGCAAAGGTTTCTTCGTTCAAACTTAAAACAGACCTTATCCTTTCTGATGCGGCAATTGAAACACTTGTAAAGGTTGCGAATGAGTGGGATGAGCAACTTGTCACTGAGGCCCATCTTTACTTGGATGGGTTCGCTGATAAGTTTAAGAGAGTGGACTACAAAACTGGTGAAACATTTGATCCTACAAGTATCAGAAACAAAATGTCGATCACTAGTGTAGCTAAAAAAGAGCTTTGTCGAAGCACAGCTGCTAAAACATTGGACCTTTGTATTAGCGAACTCAAACGAGGAATCAAGTCTAATATTAGAAAAGCATTAGATGCAGCTAAAAAAATTAACTCCATCCTTCTTACACCGGAAGATAAAGACTTCTCAAGACAAATTGCAAATGCCTCTCTACCTCAGGTAAGAAAGGCGTTTCAATTTAGTGGTAAAGAAAATCAATACGCAGAATTTGCAAATGCCCTTAGAGATATGGGTGATGCTATCTCTTACAACAGATTCACTCTTAAAACTTTCCTAAGAGCTATTCGATATGTATGTAAGCCATCGACTTATCTTAAGCTCGCTAAATCAAGACCAGATATGTCTCAAGAAGATCTTATTAAAGTTTGCCCAGAGAGAAAAATTATTAACAATGGAAAACAGACTAAGGTTCCATATGTTATTAAATTTTCTCTTGCTAGCAGTGAGCTACCAAACATAGAGGATATTTTTTACGGTAAAGAGTTCGCAAGAGATCTTAAATAATCTCAAATTTGGGGCATAGCATCCTAGCTATGCCCTTTTAATTTCCCTCCATATCTATTATCTTGCAGCAAAGGAATTTTATGGCCTATCTGCTACGTGCATTAATACTTTTGATGATCATTGCGATGTCGACAACTCTTGCTGCTGCAAAAGGGTGGATCACTCTCCCCTTAGGTCACATTCAACTCGCAATCCCCTCTTTTATATACACTATTTTTGCACAGGCCTTTGTAATGTTCTATTTCATAGGAATCGCAAGACTCACAAAGAATGTTCACATCATCCTTCATTCAGGTACAAACCTTGGTGAACTTTTTGAAGAGCCACCATCGGATCTCACACCATATACTAAAAAAGTTGAAAAATTTGTCCAAGACTCTGATCTTGCGAAGAGACAAACTATTCCTTGGACAATGCTTATGCTTGTTTTAGGGATGATTGCCTTTTTATTAGGTGGTGCACATGACACAGGGCTAGTTCAAAAGCATATTCATTCAGGTGTTGTGTATGGCTTTTTTGCTGCTATGTTCATAGGGTTCGTTAGACAATGGTATTACCTCAAGAAAGGACATGTCCTTTTAAGAAAGCTTAAGACCTTATTTCAAATACCTGATGGTCAGATGTAATCTGGTCTATTTTAATAAAATACTATATAATACGCATATAGTTAATTTCAGGATTATTTATGAGTGATCAAATTTGGGTTGGATTCGTATTATTTGCAATGTGGTTTCTACTTCCACTAACCATGATTGTCGCCAACTGGGAATTTACGGGTGATTCCGTGGTCGATAACCCAAAATTCAAAGAAGAAGATTAGAAAGTCTTAATCCATATAAAGACTCTATGCTTTCCAGGAGGATTGTTTCTTCTTGTTCTTGTCTCGTAAAGAGTTACATCATCCATTTTCATAATATTACCAAGAAAATCTTTTAAGTTAGGTCTTGGCACAAAAACGTTATAATAAACTCCACCAGGAACAAGAGTTCCAGGTCTTACGTTATCCACCTGAGTAACTTTATATTTTTGAATAAGATCATTAAGGACTTCTTTGGATTGCAGAGGATCCACGGACTTCATAATCACCCGGTAAACCTTTCGAATACCATAACGATTATCTCGCGTTCCCACCTTATTCATTTCTTCGTACTCAGATCGCTCAAGATCGGCCGTATCAAAATCTTTTGGCAAACTATCTACCGACATCAAAGAAACATCAGTTTCTTCCTCATAGATCTCTTCCGCTTCAATACTCACCGGAGCACGATTTAAAGAGGCTTGATCAAAATCTTCAATATCAAGCTTAAAGGATTCGTCAGGACCTTCATTTTTATTAAAAAAACTAATTCCTCTATTGGACCACTTAAACTGAGGCTCGTAGACTGCAATTTTTTGTTCCAGATATTTTTCATACCAAATATTAAAAGTCTTAATACCCCACACAGAGGCGATCCCAATAACCAAAAGAGCAGTGAGATCTCTGAAGTATCGAACATTAAAAAAGAGCTGCTTAAGAGGAAGAGCGACTCTTTTACTAAGAGAAGTCTTTTCTTCCTTTTTAATTCTTTCTGTAAATTCCTTGAACTCAGAATAGAGAGTGACTTCCAGAGAGTTTAGGATTTCTTCTGAATGAATGCCCTTTAATTTAGTTGGTAGCTCTAAGTACTCGTTTAGATAATTAAAGGTTAAATAGGAATTTTTATGAGCTGCATTTCCAATCTGAAGATACTCATTTAAAACTTCTTCAAGATGAGGATAAAAATCAAGAAAATAATCTCGAATAAGCTTTGCCAAATGCGGAAGAGGAATCTGAGTTTCTTCACTTAATTTTTTAAGAGAAAGATTTTTGTGGATAAAGACAAAGCAAATAAACTTTTCTTTTAACCAACTGAACCAAGAGGCTAAAGGGCCAATCTTGATGTACTTCTCGGTCATTCTAAACTTTTCGATGATCATGATGAGACTATTGCCTTCACCAAAGAAATGATTCCAAAAATCATTAAAGTCATCAGCATAACGACCTTGCCAAGAAATAGCATTGAGATCGAGCTCAATCCATTTTTGGAATTCTAAAAAATCAAATCTCGTAAATCTTAAATCCGTCATTCTCTTTAGCAGCTTTTCAAAATAACAGCGATCCCTTGACCACCACCAATACATGCCGATGCAATACCAATCTTAGCATTATTTATACGGAGTTGACGGGCCAATGTCAGAGAAATTCTTGTACCTGTTGCTCCAAGCGGATGACCAAGTGCAATAGCCCCGCCGTAAATATTGAGTTTTTCATCAGGGATGTTGAGATCTTTTTTGCATGCCAGCACTTGAGAAGCAAAAGCTTCATTGATTTCAAAAAGATCAATTTGATCCATCTTTAAAGAGCTTTTTTCTAAAACGGCTTTGATGGCCGGTGAAGGACCAATTCCCATAATCGTTGGATCTACTCCAACCACACTTCCTTCTCCCACTTCACAAAGCGGTGTATATCCCCACTTTTGTACAAATTTTTCGGAAGCAACAAAGACACTCGCCGCCCCATCTACAATTCCTGAAGCAGTTGCCGGGGTAACGACTCCATCTTTCTGAAACGAAGGCTTAAGTTTTTTCATCTCTTCTAAAGAAACATTATCACGAACATGTTCATCTCGATCTGCACTTCCTCTTTTGAGTTCAACAGTGATGACCTCATCTTTAAAATGTCCTTTTTCGTAAGCTGCACCAGCTTTTTTATGAGAATCAACGGAGTAGGCTTCACACTCATCTCGAGAAATTTCAAATTTCTGAGCGAGGTTTTCTGCTGTAATCCCCATGGGAGTATTGCAATTTGCATCGGTCAGGGACTCCAAAAGAAGATCACTGCTTTTTAAAGGTCCGTATTTAGTACCAAATCTTGCCCCATAAGTGAGATGCGGGATCATCGACATATTTTCTGAACCTGTGACGAGAATAAGATCCGCTTCACCGCAAAGAATCATTCTTTTTGCCACTAAAACGGCCTCAATCCCAGAACCACAGAGTCTATTTACATTAAAACCACCCTTTTCGATAGGAGCACCCACTTTGAGCCCAACATGTCTCGCCCCATAGAGAGTATCTGAAGTTGAGGGAACAACATTTGCAAAAATGGTATGATCAATACTATCTGCTGCTAGTTTAAGGTCCTCTAAAGCAGCTTTTGAGGAAAGAACGGCCAAATCTACCGGTTTGATGTCTTTTAAAGACCCTCCAAAGCTCCCAAATGGTGTTCTTTTACCGCCCAACAGGAAAACTTTTCCTAATACCATTTTTTCCTCCTTTAACCAAAAGTTGATTCTTCATATCATATAAGAGCGTGTCCTAATTGGCATGAAAATTTTGAGGTTATATGAACGACATATCTCTTGTAAAGGCCCAAAGATTTAAAGAAGCCGAGGTAAAAAGACACACTCGTGATCTGCAAAGACTCCAGCAAAAATAGAATGGAGTTTGATAAAGTTTCCCAAAGAAGAGAAAAAGAGCTCGAAAGAATACAAAAAGATACGGAAGTCGAGATTGAAAATGAAATAGTCGATCAGACCAGAAAGCTTCAAGAATTAAGAAATAAACATGAAATCCAATTCAAAGAAGAATCTAAAAGACTTGAAGAAGAGTTACAAAACCTAAAAATGGCCCATGACAATAAAGTCATAGAATTGAAACAATCTCAAAAATCAGAATTGGATAAAATCATTAAGGAACAAAAAGAAGTCATCGATAATGCGAGAAAAGCTTTTGTTCGCGAGAAGATTAAATGGCAGGCAGAATAGCCAGGAGTTAAAAAATGGAAAACAAGACAGTGTCTCAAGGTATTTTTATAAACGGTAAGGGACAAGTCATTAAGATGTTTCAACTTCTCAGTGATTCAGAAAAAGAAAAGCTTATTGCTAAAATTAAAATTCGTAATCCCGCTTTGGCAAACGAACTTCTTCAAGAAAGTTACACCTTTGAAGATCTCCAAAGGCTTACGGACTCAAATATCATTGATCTTTTTCCTCATGTTGATGCCCAAATTTTAGGTTTGGCGCTTAAGGGGGCTTCTGTTTCTCTTCAAAAAAGAGTTCTCTCACTTGCCGAAAGATCCTATGCTGAAAGGGCCTACGATACTTTGATCGCCAATTTAAGAGATGAACGAATTCATATGGAAAGAGCGCAGAAAAAGGTCATTGATACTATTATCGTTCTAAATAAAAAGGGTCTTCTTAGTCTCTAGACAAGAAACATTTCTTGAATTGCCCCCTCATAAAGTACGCCATAACGTAGACCGTAGGTGCTAAAACTTAAGTTTTTGACCTCGAGAAACTTTAGAAGATCAATTGACCATCTCGCACCACTCATGATCGTCTCTTTTCTACTCTGTGCTGTTGGAAATTCATCAAGAGAGACTACGGAGTCCAAAAAATCATAGAGCTGCTTTACTTCGAGCTTTAGGTTTTCAATAGGAGCAATCTGAAACTCATCTTGTTTAAGATACATTGAGGCCAAGGTAGTGAAGGTACCCGCGATTCCTATCGCCGAATTGTATTTAGCCTTAAACCCTGAGTCTTTTAAAAGCTCTTCAATCTTAATTTGATAAGTTCCTTCATCAAGCCATTCTCTGGCCCGAACACTCCCACACTTTAAACTAACCATCTTGGTTATTTGAAAAGAGTTTGAATCGATTTCAATCAGTTCCGTAGATGCTCCTCCTAAATCAATCAACAAAGATCGCTTTTCCTTAAGTTGTCCTTTACTTTTAAGGATTCCAAGACTCGTATAATAAGCTTCTCCATCTGGACTAATAATTTTTACATCAAATTCAAACTCTTCTTTAATTTGCTTAAAAAATTCTTTACTATTGGAAGCATTTCGAGAGGCTTCCGTTGCTGTTACAATAGTTTCACTCGTTTTATACCCTAGTCCCCTAAGCAGCTTGTGATAATCTTTTAAAACAGAATAAGCAAGTTCCATTTTCTCTTTTGAAAACTTTCCTGTTTGATCTATTCCTTTTCCAAGACCCACAACCTCCGCACGGCTCCCCTTTTCAATAAAGCGTTCTTGATCCATTTCACCATAAAGGAGAAGAATACTATTAGAACCTATATCGATGCTGGATCTTTTCATTTTCCAAAAAAGCCTTTAAATATTTTTTTAACTTCTTTATTTTTGAGCAAATCTCCTGCTTTTTCTTCAATTGTCTTTTTAAGTTTTTCTTTTGCCTTATTTTTTGCTTTCGCTGTTTGTTGTTTCACCGCCCCTTTTGCAAGCTGAGCAATGGTATAATCATAATCTGGATTAAGATTAAATTGATAGCCTGTTAGACGAATAGGAAGCATGTCGGTTCCCGTATTCCTTTTAAGAAGAGGACCAATCTTACCAGTTTTATCTTTTAGATTAATATAGATTTTTCCCTGAAGAGAGTTCGGTAATGGGAAGATTTGACCGTCACCTTTAAAATCGACGGTATTGTCAGGACCTTGAAAGTCAAAGCTATTGAGTGAGTATTTAGCTGATGCAAAACGTCCCTTTAGATCTAGTCGCTTGAATTCTCCATCCAATTTTTCTGGGAGTTTAATTTTTTTATCTTTTAGGACAGGTATATTATCAATCATCCCCTGAAGTTTTTCTTTTATAGGAAGTCCTTTAATTTTTCCATTATAGGCCTTCACATCAACATAGAGATCATGATTTAATTTATTATCTCCTGAGAAAACGCTACCTTTCACCATACCGTTAAAAGTCCCTTCTATTCCTGATAGCGTATCTGGTAAAAAGACATTGAGCCCTTGAAGATTTAGATTGGTGAGTTTAAAACTAATCTGGTTATCAAGACCGCCTGGTTTAAATTCACTAATAACATCTAGTAATCCTCGTCCTTGTGAGAAATTAAAGTCAAAATCTTTTAGAATAGCCTTTTGAAAGGAAGTGATCAGACGAAACTTCCCTGAGAAGTCTTGATTATCAATCTTAATTGAATCTAAAAACATATCTAATCTAAGCTGAGGAAGAATAGGCAATGAGGTTGCAGTTTCGCTTGGAGACGATCTTTTTGTCTCCGAGCTTTTCATCGCCTCACCTTTTGTTTCTTCTTTTTTAGCATAAAGAGTTTCGCGTATCATTTCTCTAGTAAAACTAATTCCCTTTACCCAAATACTTACAGACATTGGAGCTATTTTACTCACTCCTCCCTTTAACTGCATGATATCAAAGTCTCCGTTGAGATTAGTTTTAATTTCTCCTTGAAGAACTTCCCCTTTCCCATTGAGAGTTAATTTTTTGCCTCGATAAGAACCTTCAAGACCATAATTTCCCTTTATCCCATTGAGATCAAAATTAAGGGACGGAGATAAAGAAAATTTGAGGTTAGGTTTAATTCTATTATTTTTTAGAATATCAAGATCCCCATTAATATTAAAAACTGTCCTGTCTAAGGAGATATCTGAAGGAGCTGACTCTCCAAGCTGACTTAAAAGATCTTTTATGCTTATATCCCCTTTCATAAGAGTCAGTTTTAAATTTCCGTTAGAGAATAAATAGTTCGACTTAAGAGTAACTCCTTCGCCCATATTAAATTCCAAATCACCAGAAAGATGATCCTTTTTATCCTGAGTTGTGTTGAGATGAAGCTTAACTTCAGAAATTTCCTTTTTTAAGGCCGAAGCTTTGATATTAGATAAGGTGATAAAAATACTAGAAAAAAGATCTTTACCCTTCACTAAATTTTGAAGATGGGCCTCACCAATAATTAAAGCATTCAGACTCATCTCTTTTTGAGAGAAGTTAGAATTCATTTCAAATGCAGTAGGCTCCTTAAGGTTTAGATTTTTAATAAGAAATTTATTAATTTTTAGAGCGCCTTGATCTCCGGCCAAAAGATTATAATTAAGATTAATTCCTGTGATATTTAAATTTACTTTCGTGCCCGTCAGAAAAACAGGTACACTCATGGTTACTGCGCCAGAAGAGGGACTTGTCTCCTTTTTCTTTTGCCCCATTGCAAGATCCCAATTATTTCCCTCTTTAAGCTCTTTGTAATTCACAACTGGGTTTTCAATTTTAATATCAATACTTCCGGATCCTAGGAGAATTGAAAAAATAGGAATTTTCACAACAAAAGATTGTAATTCTATTAAAGGCCCTGAGGCATGGACAATATTGAGCTTTTCAACATCGAGGTTGATTTGAGTACCAAACTTAAGCTCAATCTTTCCTAAACTGACTTTTGACTTAGGGAAGGTTTTTTGAAGTTCCAGAAGAGTTAGTTTGCGAATCTCTTCAGGAGATATCTTACTAGCTGCATAAAAATAAGCGCCAATAAATCCGCCAACAAATAATACAAAGACAATTAAAATAATTTTAAGCCTAGATCCCTTCATGGAATTTCCCCTTAGATAGTTGCTCAGATATTATAACAATAGATAAAAGGCTCTTTAAAGCACCTTATTGTCCGACTAGTTTAGTTTTGAAAAGGAGCAGAGATAAGGAGAACTGATCCTAAGGTAGTCCTCGAGGTTAAGAATATAGGATTGAGTGAGTCTTCCAGCATTAAAAGCTATTTTTTTATTTTCAAGAATACTCAAATCTAAATAAAGATCAAGTGTTTCATGCAGCTCTCGCCCAAAAGGAGGAAGAGCACCCTTAGGTACTCCGGTTAAATCTTTAAATTCCTCTGCGCTGGCAAAGCGCAGCTTTTGAGATCTTAGAATTTTTCTAATTTGAGTAGAGTCTGCTTCCATGGCGGCGGAGAGAGTAAAAATATGAAATCCTTTTTTTGATTTAAAAAGGAGAGATTTTCCTCCTATTTTTAAATCAGACCCTCTATTAAGGGCCGCCATTTCACAGGTTTCCCCTGGAGGATGCTCCAATTCTTCAAATTTAATATTATAAGAGTTTAGAAATTCTGTGAGTTTTTGATGCAAATCCATTTAGAGAAGAGTCAGTGGAGCAAATTTAACCATAAACTTTTTTCGAACCCCATCCTTAAATTTAATCACAACTTTTTCTTCGTTACCCTGACCATCGTTACTTACGATCTTTCCTTCACCATAGAGAGCGTGAACCACTTTAGATCCTTCAGGAAATTTCTTGGGATTTTTTTTAGGAGCTCTTTCTTCTCCAACTTGATAAACCACCTCATCAGGATCGTAATATTCTTGGATATCATCAAAGTCATCACTATAATTGGCACCAAATTTTCCAATTTTAATCCATTCATAAAATTTTTCAGGAATTTCATAGATAAATCGACTTGGTCCATTGAACTTAAGTTGTCCATAGAGTGTTCGACCTTGAGCAAATACAATATAGAGTTCTTTCATTGCTCTAGTCATCGCCACATAAAAAAGTCTTCTCTCTTCCTCACCTGCCATATCTCCTTCTTCAAGACTTCTAAAAGAAGGGAAGATATTTTCTTCAACACCCGTAATAAAAACAAGAGGAAACTCCAATCCTTTGGCACCATGAATAGTCATAAGGGAAACTTCCCCTTTCATTTCATGAGTCATAGGCTCATCACTTTCTACATTTGAATCAAGAGTCACCGTTTCTAGGAAGTTGAGAATGCTTGGATTAGAATTGTTTTCTTCAAACTGTTTAATGGCCGAGGCTAGTTCTTCTAGGTTTTCTATCCTTGCCTGGTCTTCATAGTTTTTAGTTGCCTTAAGACTTTCAAGATAACCACTCTCATAAAGAAGCTTTTCATAAATAAAAGATGGCTTTTCTTTATTTTGATCAAGGTTCTTGCACTCCCAAATGAGGTTAGCAAATTCGGAAAGAGCACTTCGAATTTTAGAGCTCAATCTTAAATGAGAATAATTTTCGGGTTTATCCACAATCAATTCAATCATCTCCCAGAGAGAAATTCCCTCAGCGACTGCGGTATCTTCTAATTTTCTAAGACTGGTGGCGCCTATTCCTCTTGTGGGCACATTGATAATTCGTGAAAGCGCCAAAGAATCCTTTTCATTAATAAGAATCCTTAAATAACAAAGAAGGTCTTTAATTTCTTTTCTTTCATAAAAACGCATCCCCCCCACAATTCGGTAAGGGATATTATTTTTTCTGAGATGATCTTCAATCACCCTAGACTGAGAATTGGTTCGATAAAAGACAGCAATATCGGAAAGATGCATTCCTTTTTCTGCGTACTCAATAACTTTAGTAGAAACAAACTCGGCTTCAGATTGTTCGTTTGGACATTCCACCACATTGATCGAATTTCCCTCGGAATTGTCCGTCCACATCTTCTTACCTTTTCTGTGACTATTTCTTTCAATAACACAGCTTGCAGCTTCAATGATGGTACGTGAAGATCGGTAGTTTTGTTCAAGCTTAAGAATTCTAGCATCTGGGTAAGTGGTTTCAAAATCGAGGATGTTTCGGATATCTGCTCCTCTCCAAGAATAGATCGACTGATCTTCATCCCCAACAACACAAATATTTCGACTCTTACCACAAAGATAAGTGATAAGATGAAATTGGCAACGGTTAGTATCTTGATATTCATCCACAAGAATATATTTAAAACGATCTTGATAGTGTTCCATTACCTGAGGATGCTTTTCAAAAAGCTCAAGCACTCCTGTGATGAGACCACCAAAATCAACGGCATTCGCCCTTCTTAATTCTTGTTCATATTCGAGATAATATTCAAAATACTCATCCTCTGTGTCGACTTCATAATCAAGGTCTATTTGAGTATCTTTGTAGTATCCATGATTTTTGAGGTCATCAATAAAATAGAGAACTTCAGAGGGTGGGAGCTCTTTTGTACTGATTCCTCTTTTCGCCAAAATCGACTTAATGACGGCCTTAGTTTCTGAGGTATCATAGATCGTAAAGTTTCGAGACAGACCGAGATAGGTAGCCTCACTTCTTAGGATCTTAGCACAAAAAGAGTGAAAGGTTGTCACTTGAAGACTTCCTAGATCAAAATCTAACTCTCGAGAAATTCTCTCTCTCATTTCTTTTGCAGCTTTATTAGAAAAGGTCAGAGCGAGTAGTTGATGGGGACTGACCTGGATTTTATCCAAAAGATAAGAGATTCGAGAGACAAGAGTTCTCGTTTTACCGGATCCTGCTCCAGCAAGAATCATAACGGGACCATCCGTTGTTACAACGGCTTCTTTTTGGCCCTTATTTAAATTATTTAAATAGGTCATTCTACTGTAACAGACTTGGCAAGATTCCTTGGTTTATCAATGTCTGTCCCTTTAGATTTAGCAATATAATAGGCCAGCAATTGATTAACGACATTAACATATAAAGGAGAGAGCTCCCCTAACCCAACAAAGTTGAGAGGGATATAAAAATTACTTATTTCTTTTAATTCTTCATCATCCTTAGGCCCAATAGAGACGATCTTACCTTTTCTGGCCCTGATCTCTTCAATATTGGAAATCGTTTTTTCATAAAGTTCTGGCCCCACAATCGCTACATTAACAATTTCTTCATCGATCAAAGCGATAGGTCCATGCTTAAGTTCTCCTGAAGCATAGCCTTCAGCATGAACATAAGCAATTTCTTTAAGCTTTAAAGCTCCCTCAAGGGCAACAGGAAAATACTTTCCACGACCGGTGTAAAGGAACCCTTTAAAGTTATGAATCTCACCGGCGATGGCCTCAATTACTGGAACTTCTTCCAAGAGAGACTCTATTCGGTGAGAAAAAATAGCGAATTTTCTTTCAAGCTCATTAATTTCAGTATTGGTATTCCATGCATTGACAAGGAGTCTTCCTGTAAGACACTGCTGAGTGAACGCCTTGGTGGAAGCTACTCCAATTTCAATACCTGCATGAATAAGAAGATTTTCATCACATTCTCTAAAAAGAGTTGAGCCTTCGACATTCACAATGGAAACTGTTTGAACGCCAGCATCCTTGCAGAGTTTTTGGGCAGCAAGAGTGTCCGCTGTCTCACCTGACTGGCTGATAAATATGGCCAAATCCTCAGAGTCGAGAATTGGTGAGCTATAACGAAATTCAGACGCAAAGGAAACATTAGCCGAGATTCTGAGGATTCTTTCAATAAATCCTTGAATAACCATTCCTGCATAATAGGCAGTCCCGCAACCAACGATATGTATTTTTTTGGGTTTTCTAGCACCAATTCTTTTTAGTGTCTCGGCACCCTCACCCTCTAAATAGTATTGAAGAAGTCCGCGAACAAGAATCGGCTGCTCATAAATTTCTTTAAGCATGTAGTGAGGAAATTGACCTTTGGTCGCGACCTCAAAGTCTTGATCGAGGTTTTTTGTTGTATAGCGAGAGGAATGATTTCCATCAAGTTCTTGGAATGAAATAAGCTCTCGATCCTCTGGATTAAGTTTACAAAGAACAGAGTCCTCTGGAAAAAATATTTTAGTTACAAATCCAGCTAAAGCATAAGGATCTGAGGAGACCATAACTTCTCTTGTCTTCTCATTGATCCCACAAACAATGGGAGCGCCCTTTTTAATCGTATAAATTTCACCACCATCTTTATGATGAATGACAAAAGCAGAGTTTCCCTCAATTCTTAGAAAGGATTCTCTAATCGCTTCGAACAGTGGTTTCCCTTTTCTGAGAGCACTTGAGACAAGAACGAGAAAAACTTCCGAGTCCGTTTCTGATTTAAAAGTCTCACCTTGAGTTGTAAGCTCTTTTCTTAACTCGCTAGCATTTTCAATAATTCCATTATGGACAATGGCCACCTCATCACTTAAGTGAGGGTGAGAATTGACTTCATTAACAGCACCATGAGTTGCCCAACGAGTATGGCCAACACAAACTTTAGAATTAAGAGGCACATCGACAAGAGCATTTTCTAGATTTTCGAGTTTTCCGGCCTTTTTAATTAGAACCAACTCATCATGGATATTTTTGAAGCAGACTCCAGCGGAATCATAGCCTCGATACTCAAGCCTTTTGAGCCCCTCAAGTACCTTATCTACTGAATTTCCCGTTCCGGAATGACCTACAATTCCACACATAACGTGCTCTCTCCTCGCTCTATAATAGGGCAATTTGCAGATTATCACCCAAGAAGACAGAAGAGCAAGTGGATGCTTGGCGTTATTTCTTTTTTATAAAGCGCGAGGCAGCGCCCTCTTTTATGACTTGCTTACTTCGAGAAATTCCAAAAGAGCCTGCGGGCATATTTTGATTAATGGTTGATCCACTTGCCACGAAACAACCATCACCAATGGTAACAGGTGCCACCATCTGAGTATCACTGCCAATAAAGCAGTCTTTTCCAATAGTTGTCTTATGCTTATTGGCCCCATCATAATTACAGGTGATAAAACCACACCCAATATTGGTTTCATTGCCTATTTCAGCATCGCCTACATAACTTAGATGACTAACTTTAACCCCAGGGTGAAGCTTTGATTTTTTGATTTCAACAAAGTTTCCTATTTTAGAACCCTCACCTAAATCGGCCCCTGGTCTGAGCCTCGCAAAAGGCCCTACTTGGCAAGACTCTCTCACTAGACATTTTTCCAAAACACTATAAGAGAGAACCGTGGAATTTCTTTGAATAATTGAATTCTTAATATGGGTTCCAAGCTCGATTGTGCAGCCTTCTTCAACGCTATTATTTCCCTCGAAATAAACATTAGGGTAAATGAGACTGCCTTCTCCGATCTCTGTATTTTCACTAATATAGGCCGATTTACTATCCATAAATCGAACACCTTTTTCCTGTAATTTTCTTACGTTTCGAAGACGATGCTCATTTTCGATTTCTTCAAGTTGGATGACGTCATTGACCCCATTAAAATTTGGAGTTTTTCCAAAGTTAAAGGATTCAACAAGCCTTCCTTCTTTAAAGACATCTGTTAAATAGAACTCTCCCGAAGCATTTTTATTATCAATTTCAGAAAGAAAAGACTCAATCATATCTGTCTTAAAAACGTAGAGACCTGAGTTGACCTCTTTAATAGACCTTTGTTCTGAATTGGCATCTTTCTCCTCTACAATTCGAAGTCCTTCAGGGAAATTTATAATTCTTCCATATCCTGTTGGATTCTCTGTTTCAAAAGTTGCCACGACTGCATCTAGTTTCTTCTCAATTGCACGCTCTCTCAATTTTTTTAGTTGAGAAGTATTTAGGAGAGGAGTATCACAACACAGAACCATTGTGTGGGAAGACTTCTCTGTTTTATTAGAAGAAAAATAAGATTTTAAAGCATCCGCAGTTCCTAGCATTTCTTTTTGCTCACAGTGATTAATTTTCCATCCTGTAAGAGCATGATAATCCTCAAGAGACTTAATAATTTCTTCTTTTTTATGACCAACAACGGTCGTGATATCTCCATTTGAAGCATCCCCTAATAGCTCTCGAACTCGGTTAAGAACAATATGAAGCATAGGAACGCCTAGAAGAGGCACAAGTGCTTTTGGAAGAGGAGACCTCATTCGAGTTCCCTTACCAGCTGCTAAAATTACAATATCCATTTAAAGTCCGATGATTTTGGAGTTTTTTCCATTGATGGCCAGAGGCAAAAATAAATGATTTTTAAAAATATTGTCAAATTTTGCGGACTATTGACCTTTATTTTGACGCTCTTATAATTAAATTACACTAGGAGCCTCAAATGATTCGACTATTTCTTTTCCTATCTCTTATTTTTTCTCAAAAATCCTTTGCGCAAATGACCATTCAGTCGCTGAGTAGTCACCTTAAATCTCAATATAAAGAAGATATTCCATGGTTTGTTGGTCAAGTTGCCTGTAAGAAGATCTATCAGACAACAACTCCTTTTAATAATAACGCTAAATTTGATGAAAATAAGTTTTTTAATAAGATCAAATGGGCCATTGCTAATGCTCAAAATGAGGTCATTATTTCTACTTATGCGGTAAACCTTGGAAAAGACGCGAAAGGAAACCAAATTTATCCAAAAAGCTTAAGCTTTTTAAAAGAAGGAATCACTCAATTAAAAGAGAGACTGAAAAAAGATCAAAAGAAAAGCAAAGTAAATATTCTCCTTCTCGCCGATCAAAACATGGTTAATGATTCTCAAAAGTGGTTAAAAGAGATGACTTTCATTGATGGTCCTACTGATGAAATCAACTTATCAATAAAGGTTTTTGATCATAAATTATTTGGTTCTAGTCATTCAAAAATTTTCATTATCGATGGACAGACCATGATGATCACTGGGGCCAATATATTAGAGCATAAATTTAAAGAGGGCGGATGGTTTGATCAATCTTTCTGGCTTCTATCAGAAGATATGGCAAAGGAAATTAGAAATCGATTTATCACCGATCTCTGGAAAGAGGCGAAAGCTTTTAGTAAAAACCCAGTTGATTTGAAGACTGATGAAAAATTTTCTCCTAATCCTAATTCTCTTCCATGTAGAACCCATGCAAGAATTAAAGCAAATCTTGCGCTTATTTATAGGAAACCTAATAAACTTAATCTCACCAATTCTCTAAACGGAAGAACGAAAGGGCTTTTAGCGGCGATGGATCTTGCCAAAAAATCACTTAAGATTCTCTCCCCTGCTCTCAACGCAGATGATGCTGTTAAGGCAATTCAAAGAGCTATCGAGAGAGGAGTTCGGGTTGAAATTATTCTAACTGCCGATATGGGAGAGGCGAATCAAAATAAGGCCATTATTGGTGGAGGAGTAAATAGTAAGATTGCCTATGAATTAAAAGACTTTGCTGCCAAAAAGAAAGGCAACCTTAGTATCAAGTTCGTGTCTAGAGATGGTGTGAACCCGGCGTTTAAGGCAAATATGGAAGCCTCACATAGTAAACTCATGATTATAGATGAAAGTGTTATTATTCTTGGAAGCTCAAATATGGATAGTCAATCTTGGTATCGTTCGGGCGAAACTGATGTAGCCATTGATCTCATTACTCCAAATATGAACAACACAATTTTTACAAAAAATATCATTCAAAGAGGATTTGATAGTCTCTTTTCTAGGGCAGTCGAGATTGAAACCTTTAAATCAAAGTACTACACGCCAAAATAACAAAGTATATTAGGCTAGTACTCCATCCATAACCGAGGCTAGCACTCCACTACCTAATCCTTTTAATATTAGGAGCTTCACTCTTTATAGGGGAATTAGATTTAGTAAATATCAGATATTGTACGGAAATCTTTCATAAAAACCGGCAATTTTTGCATATTTCTTTAAAGGACTAGGCAAAAATTCCCGATCTCAATTTGTGCGCTTGATGCACAGAACCTGTTTAGGAGATTTCAGCAATGTCAGCAGATTATGAAGGAAACAACAATTCAGAGTTTAAGGACAGCCTACCTCTATTACCCGTTAGGGATTTGGTGGTTTATCCTTTTATGATCCTTCCTCTCTTCGTAGGTAGAGAAAAGTCAATAGAAGCTGTGGAAGCGGCCCTTGCTCAACATGAAAGACTTATTTTTCTAGCCTCGCAAAAGGACATTACTGCTGAATCACCTAATCCCTCTGAAATCTACGAACTTGGTACAGTCGCCATGATCATGAGAATGAGAAAGCTACCAGATGGAAGAATAAAGATTCTTGTTCAAGGTCTATCAAAAGCTCGAATAATTAATTTTGAACAATCTGAACCTTTCTTTAATGTGAAACTTACAAAAGTTGAAGATCTTTCAACTCCGGAAAACGATATAACAATTAATGCTCTAATGAGAAATATTAGAGAGCAACTCGAAAGAGTTATTACTCTTGGAAAAAATCTTTCTCCTGATATTCTCATGGTTCTTGAAGACATCACAGATCCTGGGAGATTAGCCGATCTTGTTGCGAGTAATCTCAGTCTTCACGTTGCCGAAGGGCAAATGATCCTTGAGGTCCTAGATCCTGTTGAGCGACTTCATAAAGTGAATGACATTCTTTCTAGAGAGCTTGAAATACTCTCTATGCAATCTAAAATTAGAAATAACTCCGTTGATGATGTAACAAAATCCCAAAAAGAATATTTTCTAAGAGAGCAAATCAAGGCCATAAAAAATGAACTTGGTGATGATATGCAAGACTATCCAGAAGATGAATTTGGAGAGCTTAGAGAAAAAATAAGAAGAGCGGCGATGCCAGAAGAAGTTGAAATTGAAGCTAAAAAGCAAGTTCAACGACTTGAAAAAATGCATCCAGATTCATCAGAGTCAACAATTGTTAGAAACTATCTCGAGTGGCTTCTTGATCTTCCGTGGTCAAAAGCTTCACCAGAGGTGATTGATCTTAAATACGCAAAAGAAGTTCTTGATGAGGATCATTTTGATCTGGAAAAAATCAAAGAAAGAATCCTTGAGTTCCTTGCTGTGAGACAGCTAAAAGGAGCGAATATGAAAGGACCTATTCTTTGTTTCTCAGGCCCTCCTGGTGTTGGTAAAACTTCTCTTGGGAAATCGATTGCCAAAGCTACGGGAAGAGAATTTGTTCGGATCTCTCTCGGCGGTGTTAAAGATGAAGCTGAAATTAGAGGACACAGAAGAACCTATGTCGGTTCAATGCCAGGAAGATTTGTTCAGGCCCTTAAGCAGGCCCAAACAAATAACCCGGTTATTCTTTTAGATGAGGTCGATAAACTTGGAGGAGATTTTAAAGGAGATCCATCAAGTGCTCTTCTTGAAGTACTCGATCCTGAACAAAATAATACCTTTAGAGACCATTACCTTAATCTTCCATTTGATTTGAGTAATGTTATGTTTATTGGAACGGCCAATGTTCTTGAAGATATCCCTGCTCCGCTAAGAGATCGTATGGAAGTTCTTAGTTTAACAGGTTATACCCTTGAGGAAAAGCTTGCGATCAGTAAGCGTTTTCTTATTCCAAAGCAATTGGATGAGAATGGTATTACAAAAGAAAATATTGAAATTACAGAAGATGGACTCAAGTCCCTAATTAAAAACTTTACTGCAGAAGCTGGTCTAAGAAACTTGGAAAGAAAAGTAGGTTCTGTTTGTAGAAAAGTTGCTATGAAAGTCGCTCAAGGAGATACTCAAAAAGTTTTCGTGACCTCAGAGATTGTTGAGACTTTCTTAGGACCTCATCTATACACCGATGAAGACCGAAATCAAGATCATGAAATTGGAGTTGCCACAGGACTTGCCTGGACTTCTGTTGGTGGTCAAATTCTTTATATTGAATCGACTAAGATTCGAGGTAAGGGACTTACATTAACTGGTCAGCTTGGTGATGTCATGAAGGAATCGGCGCAAACAGCTCTTGGTCATATCAAAAGCTGCTATGATCAGTACTGTCTAGATTTTGATCTATTTGAAAACTATGAAATTCACGTTCATCTTCCTGCTGGTGCCACTCCAAAAGATGGTCCCAGTGCGGGGATTACTCTTGCAACTTCCATAATTTCTCTTCTTACAGGATGTCCTGTGAATAGAGATGTTGCCATGACAGGTGAAATTACTCTAACTGGAAAAGTTCTTCCTATCGGTGGGCTCAAAGAAAAAGCATTAGCCGCTATGAGAATGGATATCAAAACAATCATTATTCCTTGGAAAAATAAGAAAGATCTTGTTGAAATTCCAGAAGAATATAGAGAAAAACTCAACTTCATTCCAGTAAAAAACTTTGAAGAAGTTCTCGAGATCGCTCTAGTTGGATGGAAGCAAAAGAAAAAAGAATGGAATAAGTCTAAGGCAAAGGCTCTAAAGAGTGATACTCATGATCCAGGGATTGCTGCTTAATTTGATGAATTTCGATATCTGCGTCTTGCAAAATCCTTAGTCCCTCAGTCAAACGATAGGGTTCCGAATAGTAAACCTTTTTAATTCCGCCTTTATTCACCATTCTTTTAGCACAGTAGGAACACGGCTGATGAGTCACAAAAACAATCTTTGAAACTTCGGGTCCACCATTCGTTTTTAAAAGAGCATTATCTTCGGCATGAAGACATCCGCAATTTCCGGGAGTTGGACTATCACATTCGTTTGCCCTACCGGCAGCATTACCGTTGTAACCAATTCCATAGACTCTTGAGTAGTCACAACTCACAATCACGCAACCGACCTTAAGCCTTTTACAGGTCGATCTGGATGCCAAATCAAAGGCAAGTCTCATATAAATTTGTTCGAAAGTAATGCGTTTCATTTGAGTAGTTTAATCCTCTTTATTACCTCTTTTGGTAATCCCATTTTTCCGTTAAAATGGAAATAACTCATCGCTACTAAGATTGGCAAAGGATAGTGCATAAAATGGCAGCAAACGATCAAGCAAAAAGAGATATACATGTAGTTGTTGTTGATGACAGCGAGTTTACAAGAAGATCGGTTGTAGACACCTTAGAAGCAGCAGGTATTAGTGTTGTGGGCGAAGCAGACTCCGCTGAAAAGGCAGTGCAGCTATTACGGGCAACTAATGGAAATTGCTATATTGTAGATATTGTTATGCCAGATAGTTCGGGAATTGATCTTGCAAAAGTTATTGCAGATGAAAAGAAAGGACACCTAATCATCTTAATGTCTTCTTTAAAAGCAGAAAATATAATCATAGAAGGAATTACTGCAGGAGCAAGTGACTTTCTTCAAAAGCCTTTTAGTAAAGAAGAACTCCTGACCTCCGTAATGAAAGCAAAAAAAGAGCTGGAGAACTCGGATGACTTATCTCTTTAAATTTCTAGGATATTTTATTCTAAGCTTTATTATTCTAAGTCTTCCCTTTCAAGAAGAACGAGTCTTTGATTGGATTTATGACACGACTATTCCTCAAACTAAAAAAATTATAAAAAACTTTAAAAATGATGCTCTTGAAAATATTAAAAAAGGTAAAAGCCTTGGAAAGAAATACCTTCTTAATATTGAACCGGAACAAATTGAAGATCAGGTCTCCAGATCCAACTCTGCGGTTCAGGGTTATATCCAAGCAGAGCTTGAACCACTTGAAGAGTATACGGCCGAGGAGAAAGCAATTTTAAAGAAAATTCTAGAAGAGCCTGTGAAGGAATAATTACTTTGTAATGGTTTTCACCTCTTCAGTTGACTCTTCAACTGATTCCTCCGAAAATTCCATACTTGTTTTGATTTGTTCGATAATTGGTCTCGGTCTATGAATGCTCTTAGTGCACTCTACATTACTCACATCTTCACCAAGCTCTGCAGAGAAAGCTGAACAGGTAACAAGTAAAAGAGCAAACATCCACTTCATAAAGGACCTCTAAGGAATAATTATACTTCCTTATCGGCCCTTTAAGCTAAATATTAAGTCTTAAGAAATAAATCTTATTTAGAAATAGTTTTAACTTCTTCAACAACTACTTCTTCTTGAACTTCCTCAGAAGAGATATCTCTAATCTTCTCTGTTTGGAATCGTCCAAGATGGATGGATTGATCGCAGCTAGCTGCTTGAGACTCACCTATTTCCTGAGCAAATCCTGTAGACACTGACATTAAAACAATTAGGCTAAGTATTAGTTTCATAATTCCCCCTTATACTTTCATATATATGCATTTGATATGCCAAAAAAGAGAGGGTAAAGGATCGATTTCTTAAGAGATTTTTGTCGAAAATGTGACGATGTCTAGAACTTAGTCAATATTCAATAAATTTTGTTTAAAAAAAGACCACTCCGAAGAGTGGCCCATTTGAGAGAACTAATTTTGAGGTACGTAAGATGGCCAGTTTTCTGGATTACCTCTTACAAAGTGAAGATCGATATACGGCTTAACTTCAAATTTTGCGAGTAGATCAAGACCTACAGTTGCTCTAATTCTTACTCGAGTAACATTAAAGTACCAACCTTGCTTAATTGTTGCGTCTTTTTTATCAGAAGTTTCATTGTAGGCTTCCACCTGTCCATTGATTTCTGAAGTTACCCACTCCGCTACAGTTGGTTTCGCATCTGAAGCTTGGGCATTGATCGCTAGAAGGAAGATTGTCATTGCTATTATTCTTTTCATTATATTTTCCTTAATTACATATTGTAGTTAGTAAAAATGAGTTCTAGATCCGGAGTCGCTTTAAGCTTCGCTGGTCCAACAGATCCTGAGACTGAGATTGAGTAGAGAGGTCTAACTTTTTTGAGTCCCCACTTAGATCTTTTGTATCTTTTCTTGTTTACTTTCTTTGTAAACTTCATACCAAACTTCCAAGCTTTATCGATTCCTCTTCTAAACTTTCTTCTATTTACTTTAAAAATTGATCCATCATTCCCTTTTTCAAAAGCAATTCCTGCTTTCTTAGCGTAGTTAAGAACATTTTCTTCATTATCTACGGCCATTGGGAAAGTATCATCAGCTTTTACTACAAGTGCGGCTTTATCAACTTTAGCAACTTTTTTCTTGTTGATATGAATACATGGTCCAACAGACCCTTTTACAGATGCAACCACGACCTTACCTTCGGCAGACATGCTTAAACAAACTCGAATTTCATCAAGCATGAAACCATTTTTTGCTTTTTTGTCAGCTGTAGCAGCAGTTATATCTTGAGCTAGTGACTTGAGAAGAACAGCAGCAGATCGAGCAGTCTTTGTCATAAATGTGTCAGACTTGTCAGCAGGCTTCTTATTTACGTTCATGACTCTCGCCCACTCAAGTCTGATTCTAACGTCTGCACCAACTTTAACGACAAAGTTTTGAAGTTTCCCAGAAGCTCCTACACCAAAGTCAAGTCGAAGTACTTTTACATACCAAGCATACTCATCAGCAGCGTCCATGGCTTTAGACATTTCGAAGAATTCTTTACCTTTTGCCATAAGATTTTTTCTAAGTTCTTTTTCATCAGTAACTTTCTTAGACTTCACAAGGTTTTGAATAACAGGCTCAAGCTGGTTCTTAAGATCTGCTTCTGTAGAATATTGATTGAGAGAGATATCTGCAGTAAACTCTTCTTCTTTTTCCACAGACTTGTTTATTTTCTTTGGTTCCCAGTCAAGCTTAATAAGCTTTCCACCACCAAAACCGATTGGTCCAATTTTTCCAGAGGCTCCAAGTCCTAACCAAGTTCGTACTCTTTTCATTTTCCAGCCTGAGGCTTTGTCAGCTGAGTTATGGTTTTGCTCGTTAAGTACTTCATGGTGAATGTCGGCATAATCTTCAAGGAATGCATCAATAGACTCTAGATCGTCGTTAGCATCAGCTTTATCCATAGACTGAGCATAACCTTGCTCTTCTGGTAGCATGTGCCAGTAAGGGTTAAGCGTTGCCGCTTGGAGACCCGAAATAATAAATAGATTTAATAAACTGAATTTAATTAATTTTTTCATCGTGTTACTCCTAATTTCCCATTCTCAAGAACATACCTGGCTCCACGCTAGCTTCTACGATATCGAAAAGATCGAATCCCATAGAAACGCTAAACGCAAGGTCTAAAGTTCTAAGCTTCCATTTGTTGTCACTCTTGATAGTCGCGTCAAGAGCTGGAATAACTTCTTCCGAATAAGCAGCAATCATCTCATTGACTCTTTTTTTGAATCTTTTCGATTTCACTGGCATTTCAATTTCATTACCGTTAGCATCAAGTCCTAGAAGAGTTACTTCTTTTTCACTTTCAACGGCCGTGCTGGCTACTGAAAACAGAAGACTCGTTAGAACGAATGCTGTTTTTAAGCTTTTCAAATTTCTCCCCTTTGTTTGAAAATGTTATCAATTACAGTTGTAAATTAGGTTCTGTAGGGGCTTTATACAAGTTAGTTTACTGTTATTGTGTTTTGATTCTATTAAGATCAAAAAATCCTCCTAACAAAGACTTAACAATTCATAATACAAACCGCGTTAAATTATCAACATTACTAACCGCGTTATACTTTTTTTCCTCCCCCTGTCTATCTCTAACCAATCCAACTAACTGAAATTATTGAATAATTCTTGTCTAACTAATTTTTGCAAAGGGGGTATTAATTTTTCGAAACTTTGTTGATAATTTAGAGGTTATGAAAGCTTTGAAGGAACGGTCCAGACTCTTTATTCTGTTGACCGGATTTTTCTTATTCCTGCACGCCGTTATCGCTAGTGAAACCAGCGCCAAATCCTCGTTTTATAACCTCGATAACAAAAACAACAGTCTTATAGAGCTAGTCTACGAGACCCACGAAAACTATGACAATGAGCTTTCAGAGGACCTTGAAGAGTCAGAAGCATCTGAGTACGAAAAGCTTTTTAAGTCATCATCTGAATACGTCTCTACTTCATCGAATTTATTAAATCCTAATTCTACCAAGTATATTCCCCCTTATCCTAAAGAAGACACTCCTCCCCCCCGTAACGTTTAGTTAAATTCTCTCGTTCGCTTTTTAAGTACGAAAACAAATTTAATTAAATTCCTCGGAGGAAATATGAGACTACTAGATGGATACATTACTTTTAAAAAAGAAAAACTACCTCAACTTCAAAATGAGTTGAAAAAATTTGAAAATGGTCAAGCACCACATACTCTGTTCATCACTTGCTCAGACTCAAGAATCGACCCTGAGCTCATCACTAATTCTAAGCCTGGTGAAATCTTCACGGTAAGAAATGCCGGTAACTTCGTTTCAAGTGAAGACGGAGCAAGCAAAGAACAATCAATTGCGGCAACCGTTGAGTTCGCTCTTTGTGTTTTAGGCATCAAGAATGTTGTTGTATGTGGGCACACTGATTGTGGAGCTGTTAAATCAGTAAATGCGGACCTCTCTGGAACATGTCACCTCAAACACTATATTCCTAACTTCAAAATGGAAGGGGATCTCAACCTCGATAGTGCTATTGAGAAAAATGTTTTAACTCAAATCGAAAATATTAAAAATTACACTCCTTTCAAAGGTCTTGATCTGAACTTTGAAGGATGGGTTTATAATGTTTCTAGTGGCGAGCTCAAAGTTCATGATAGCGCTACTGGTGAATTTAAGCACGTTGAATAGGAGTGAAAATGGACTTTAAAAAAGATTTTCTAGCTTCCATTGTTGTGTTCCTCGTGGCCTTACCACTCTGTATGGGGATTGCCCTCGCTTCAGGTGTGCCAATGGCCTACGGAATTATTTCAGGTATAGTCGGCGGACTTGTCGTTGGTTACTTTACTGGATCTCCCCTCCAAGTAAGTGGACCAGCGGCAGGTCTCGTAGTTCTCGTATGGGATATAGTTGAAAAGCATGGCCTAGTAGGACTTGGAATTGTAACCTTTTTTGCAGGTCTTCTGCAGGTTACTTCTGCTCTCCTCAAACTAGGACCTTACTTCAGAGCAATCTCTCCATCGGTAATTAAAGGGATGCTAAGTGCTATTGGTGTGATCATCTTTGCTTCACAATTCCACGTGATGCTAGATGA
>CBDUBC010000033.1:0-25319 GCA_965365285.1 uncultured bacterium | reverse complement strand
TCTGTGATTGAACAGCAGAGGAGAGAACTTAGAGGGCAAATGACGTTGAACCTTCGGTCCCTGACATTCTTGAAAAACTTAAAGAGCTCAATCTTGTTGATGAAAAATTTGATTATTCCAACCCAAAAAATATTGAAAAACTCCAAGAAAAAATTAAGCAACGTATCTTATCCGGAGATAAGGAACTTCTAGAAAAGGTCAGTGCCTTTCTTCCTCAACTTCATAAGAATAAGACTCATGAGCAAATGCAGGAGGATCTTCTTAGTTCTATTAAAGAAGGACCTCTTAAAGAATGGCTTAAGGAAAGTCCACGAGTGCTAAGCTTCATTACGAAGTTTCTTAAGGACGAAAAGGCCCTTCCTTTTTTGACGAGAATGCTTGGGGAAAAAGAAAAGCTCACAAAGCTACTTATTCTCTTGGTCGCTACCTTTTTTCTGAATTACTTTGCTAAAAAAATGATTAAAGGATTCACGAGAAACCTTATTCGTATCTTATTCTTTTTTGCAATTCGAATTAGTGGATTATACTACCTCTTTCATAAAGAGCTTGATCCTACTCTGGATCTCATCAAGGAAAGCTTTTTTTAATTTTCGATAGATTCTGTAGCTGGAATACAACCAAATCGCTTATCGGGAGTTGTACTTCCGGTATCTGTAGAACCAGTTTGCCCCAAAGTATCCGCGCTTCGAATGATATAAATATCCTGAGTACTTTTTCTGACATAAGGATCATTCACATCAGGTGGATAGTAAAAGAGAATGGTCTTTTGATTAATGGTAATATTATCGGGAACAATCGGGAGATTATTCTCAAAATAGAACCAAATTTTCTTTAGGATAGATTCTCGAATCAATAGATAATCAGGTGGTGCATTTGAGGCATTCCCCTCATCATCAATAAGGATACGTGGCTCTCTTTCCGCAGTATAAATGGCCTCTGTATCGGTCCCTATAACCTCTCTAAGAGATTTAAATAAAAGATCCGTTCCTTCATAGTCGGCTTGAGTTGGGCACTTCGCTCTCCCTGTATTGGGATCTACAAAGGCTTGCATAAAAAAGCCGTGAGTAGGTGGGTTCTCTCCTGTTTGAGGACCATTGGGCCATTGGAACTGCGCAAACAGATTGATATCTTGATCAACTCCGTATTCATCTAAAAGAGTCTTTTGGACGATATCATTGGCATCCACTTTTCCATTACCGTCAAGATCTCTAAATCTTGGATCACTCCTATTCCAAAGAGTGAAGGCCTGTGGAACCAATTCTAGTCTTGGAACAAGAGGTGAATCATTTTCTTGAATATTGGGATCATGACATATTAAAAAATTACTTCCTGGAGGCTGAGTTTGAGGTTGATCATTACTTGCGTAATAAAAGTGAAGTCTAGCGCCATTTGTATAGGTGTCTGCCAAGGTTCCTGTGGTGTCACTTCCGACTCTTGTAAAACATGTGTACTGACTGATGGGCATGAGCCACAAAGGCCCCTGGGTTGTCGCGGTATTGGTGGTTCTATCCACAACCATAAACTGAAATGAAGTAGAAGATGCAAAATTTGTATTACTGGCCACTTCTACAATTTTAGCTGTGTAAGGTCTGTTTTGAGCGAGAGTGGAGATATTAACAGTAAAAACGTTAGAGTTTGGTGGGATCGTAATATTTAGATCTGTGTTAGCGCTTCCATCAAAGACTCGAAGAACACAAGAAGGGGAGACTCCACCATCTCCAATTTCAGCATTGCACCATCTTTCTAAGGATCCAAGAGAAGCATTATTGAGAACATCGGCCCCAAGAGAAACGCTACCAAATAAAGTCGGTGTGCTCGCTGACTGACCTGCGCAATAGGAGTCACAATTATTGGTAATTAAATTTCGACCATTTTGACATCCACAATAATCGGGATTTACAAAAACACTATTTTCAGGACGAACAATTTTTAAACCTGGAACACAAACATTTTCCGCCGCGATAAAATTACTAATTTTAAATTCTTGTTCGGCTTCTGAAAGATTCACAATACTTTCACGTAGAGCGTTTTCCAACTCTGCTCTTTCATCTTTATCAGCAACACGGTTTTGAGTAAGATCACATTCAGTGGAGCAAAAAGTGGCATCAGGATCTATAAAAAGACAGTCTCCAATATCATTAGAGCTCGAGCCTATTGCTCGATAAAAGGTGCCAGGAGTTCGACCACTTTCTCCCACACAGCCCCAATTCAACAAAATTACTGTGGTAATAAGCCCAATTGTTTTTATTCGCATCAGCTCCCTCATCGGCTAACTCTGGGTGGCTTTTAGCCCTTTCTCAGCTACTTAGCCCCATTTTAACGAGTTTTAGAATGGAGAAAGTGAAAAGGTCGGAAAAGGTAGCAATTTCACATAGTTGACCCTAGTCGGGTCTATGCTTTAAAATAAGAACATGCCCATATTGCTTGCCAGATTACAGGCAAATAGAAGCAGTTCGTGACGAATTTTCAAAGGATTAGAGTAATAAAAGCTAAAGTCCTGAAATTTCTATACGAAGAGGTAATTGATAAACTTAAGGAGAAATACCATGACCAAAGCTGATTTGATTGCCGCTCTTGAGAAACAGGCCAACCTAACTCATAAGCAAGCAGAGAACGTAATTAATATTTGTTTTGAAAGTATGATTAATACTCTCTATGCAGATGAGAGAATTGAAATCAGAGGCTTTGGGAGTTTCGCTAATAGAAACTATAAGGCGTATGAAGGACGAAATCCAAAGACTGGAAAGATCGTAAAAGTTCCACCAAAAAAAGTTCCGTTTTTTAAAGTTGGTAAAGAACTTAGAGAATCAGTAGACGCAGGTAAGGATAAATACGTTATCAGAGAAGCGTAACTCAATCAGTTTTTTTTACAGTATAAATAGAAGGCCCATTGTTGGGCCTTTTTTTATCAAAATTTTCTCATTTTCATCCGATAAAATAAGTCATGAATACGTTAATCATCCTTCTAGGACTTCTTATTGCCAGTTTTGTCTTTCTATCAGAGGGAGCAAAAAAGAATTGGATTCTCGATCTTCTGAATCACTTTAGGGTTTATTACCTTATTTCTCTATTGGTCTGTGGTGCATATTTAGTCCATATCAACTCTTATTTTCTTTACCCCATACTTCTCGCTTTTGTATTAAACCTCCTTCGAATGATTCCTTCGGAATCAGGTTTTATTAAAAGAAGAAGTTTTACAACGAAAGAAAAATTTAAACTTTTAAGCTTTAATGTTCTTCATAGCAATAAAGATTTTCATAAGCTCGAAGAATACGTACAGAAAGAGGAACCCGACTTTGTTTCTTTATATGAGACGGGAGAGTCGTGGAAAGAAGAATTAAACCGTCTTCAAGAAAAATACCCCTTTAGCTATTTCTCATTTGCAGAATCAAGCTTTGGCCAAGCCTTTTTTAGTAAATACCCTTTTAATATTTCTGAAATTGGTCTTAAAGATAGAACGACGCCTTATTTTTTGATGGAAGTAGCCTTAAAGGGAAATCGTGTTCAAATGATTGCAGCTCACCCGCAATCACCTTTAACTAAAAAAAGAAGTGAGCATCGAAACCATCAGCTTGAAGAAATGGCCTCGGTTTTATCTCACCTCCAAGGGACCAAGGTTCTTTTTGGAGATCTTAACATCACCCCTTTTTCACCCTATTTTAAGGAATTCTGTAAAAAGACCAATTTGGAAAATCATGGGCTCAAAAGTACCTGGCCTGCGCCATTTGCGCCACTTGGCATACCTATTGATCATTTTCTTTACACGCCAGATGTCATTGTTCATCAAAAAAAGAGGGCACCTTCGCTTGGATCGGACCATTATCCACTACTTATCACCTTTTCCTTGTTGTAGTGCGAAATATTATGATTCCATTAGATTTTTGTTGATGCCTATACTTTTCATCAATTTTTTTCTAGTTTGGCACCAACCAAACACACTTAAAGAGGTAGAAAAATGAAAAGATCAATCTTTGCTGTAAGTGCTCTTCTTATGGGAAGCGCTTTTGCACAAACTAACGTAAATGAAATGACAACAGCTTCTAATGTTCTTGAAAATCTAGAGCTAGAAGTTGAAATTGCTAACCAAATCACTAGAGACAAAAAAAATGAAGTGAACGGAACTGAGCATGAGATGGTTCCAGAACTTAGCTATAAGGTAAATGATGACTACACTGCTATCGTTAATACTACAATTGCTCTTTCTAATCCGGATGAGGGAGACTCTAATACTGACTTAACAAATGTTGAAGTTGGTATGGAAAGAAAGCTTCCTGCTTTCATTAAAGACTCAAAGCTTAAAGCAGGTCTTTTCCTAAGCTATGAAACTCTAACTGAAGCAAGAGAAGACAATCAATTTGATGGAGCTGTTACTCTTGAAGTTGAGTACAAGCAAACTCTTACAAACAACATGAAATTAAAAGTTAAGCCAGCTGTTGTAAATTATATCAGAACTGCAGGTGCTGAAGGTATTGCAACCAACGCTGTTAAGCTTGAAGTAAATCCACAGTTTTCTGTTATGAAAAATGTTGGGCTTGAACTTCCAGTTAAACTTTCTAAAAAGTACTACACTGGTGACAAGGATAGTAAATTTAAAATGAACTTCATCCCAACTGCTGTATTTAGCGTAGCAAAAAATCTTGATGTTGAGCTTTTCAACTCAATGAACATCTCAAAATCTGGAGATGATCAATTTTTCGCAGATGACATCATGAAGAGATCTCTTTATGGTGCCAACGTAATTTTCTCTCTATAATTAAGCATTTAGGCCCCTTTGCAGGGGCCTTTTTCTTTTGACATTTCAGACATTTAAAACGAAGATGTCGACTCATTGGTGACGTGCCAGAGTGGTCCAATGGAACGGTTTGCAAAACCGTACAGCCGCCGGTTCAAATCCGGCCGTCACCTCCATATTCTTACCATTAAATTAATTTATAAAGAGGCGTAAGGGGTAAAAAGCATTGATTTCGGTTCATCGAGGATGAAGCTTCTAAGGGCCGAATATAATTTTTTAAAACCTTTTTAGAAAAATGTCTTTATAATCGTAGCAATTAAAATCATAAAAGATTTTAGAACATAAGACTAGCCTTGTGTAATAAGAAGAGGAATCTATTATACTATCAAGACAATTCGCTAGAAGCAAACTTTCTTGAATAGCTAGAATGAATGATTATATATTGGTTTAGGTATGCGGGGTTAATATTTAAGGTCTTGGAAGCATACTTAGATAAAGTATCCCTCCAAGATCTATGAAGTGCATTTTTGTTCTTGATGAAACCTTACATCTCTTGAAGCATATAAATGAAGGATGGGTCAAGTGATCTGTTTGTTGTTGTGGCCATACATTTAATGGTAAATAATCTTTTAACCATCATAACATACCCATCATTATCAGGATCATTTCTATAGTTTCTTCTAAAGTAAGGAATTTCTAGGACTTTATTATCACCTAGAATTTCTGGGTGAACAAATACCTTATTTTGAAAGTAAACCTTGTTGAGATATTTTTCCGAAATTCCGTATAATCTTTCGATACTCGCATTTAATTCATTAACTAAATTGCCAGGAATTGCTTTTGCTAGTGATTTAACTCCAATTAATACTTGTTCTTTACCATTAATCATAACTTTTTTTGCTCGAGGTTTACCGCTTAACACATTAAGCTCAGCGAGTATTTGTCTGAAAGCTTCGCTATAAGGATTTCCAGCTCGTTTTTTAATGGCAGCTTCGTAGGCATCATGAAAAGATCCAAACTTTCGAGCACTGACACTTTTTGCCACGCTCATGATATCTGTATTTCCAATTCTATCAAAAAATCTTTTAACAAACGGATCTAAGCTATACTCTTTTAGATAGGCAGGATTCTTTTTTTCTACATTATCCAAGTAATTTTTAATTTGTTCAACAACATCCCAACTTGCATCAGCATACTTCGTTTGTGTGAGTGCTACAAGGGATTTGAATACTTTTAATTTCTTGAGAGCGGTAGTTGTTTTTTCATCTTTCCCATACATTCTAAGAAGGGCCTGTTCTGAGTCAGGGTTGTAGTTTTGAATGGATATTTGAGGTAAAAAAGTATCTTTTTTTGCACTTCTAATTTTTAGGAAGCCAGATAAATAATCTTTGTATGTATCACGGTCCATACCATGCTTATATATAAGTTTTACAGTTTTTGTCTTACCCTCACCATTAAAGTCATAAGTGATGGGAACAACTGTTTTTCCACTAGAAGTCGCATTAAAGATATCTATCCAAAAAAGGTGTTTGGTGGCGGATAATTCATTTTTTTCATATAAGTTATAAGTTTTAGGTCGAAGGATAGTACCTTTTTTCTCTTCCATTCTCTTATTTATGTGAAGTTTTTTGCCACCATCTAGATGGGAAAGATACTTAACATCAGTATACTCAATATAACGATGATCAACTTTGCACGCTAACCATTTTTTCAAATTTGCTACAATAGGGTTAACTTCAAAATTATTAGCAGCAAATGTAATGGTTGGAATTAAAGGAAAGCCGATAAGTAATAATTTAATAATCTTTTTAAGCATGTGTTCTCCTACCTCAAGTATTTCTAGAAACTTCAATTTGATTCACATATCTAGATATTTTATTCGTTAAAACAAAAAAACTCAAGATATCGACATGTATTAACAATTCACTCAATAAAATTGAGCTATAATTTTTAGAGCATGATGGAGATATAAAAATTTATAATATCTTGGAATACAGTCCACTAAAGACCCCCATAACTGAGAGCAATATGGGAAATAACTTTCTAAGCTTTTCCTGCGATATATGGTAAACAAGTTTTATTCCTATAAAAATACCTACAGCAACACTTAGGATGAATTCGAGGAGAAACATCCACCATAATTCTAATAAATAAAGCTAATTTACTTCTCAATGTTATTATTAATTCCATACTATTTAAATCAGTTGAATTTTTACAAAAAGATCCCTTATTCAATAAAAATATTTGTAAGAAACTAAAATTGTATTACGATAAGTTATCATAACAACAAAGGAGAATTTTATGAAAATTAGAGCTTTAACGAATGGTTTCTTTTTAGGGATTTTATTGATGGCTGGTCTAACTCAAGCAGCATCAGCAGAATGTAAATTTACTATTTACTACGGAGGAAGTTTTGGTGGTATGATGTATAACGACATGCCAATGGGATCAAACTCTATTGAAATTCTTAAAATTCAGCAACAACTAAATGGCCCAATGATGGGGAATAGGAGTAGACTCCATGAAAAATTAGGAAAACTTTATGACAATAATAGGGATTATGTTTTTTCTGACAGAAATTGCAAGAGCGCGCAATCTCAATGTGAGGCGACTGAAGCTAAACTAAATATGCCTCAGGGTATGTACGCTTATTGTGGTAGGTCACATAGGTAATAGTGATAAAAGATCATTATTTATAATTATCTGAGGGGTAGTTTTGAAAAAGAGTTTATAAATTGCCTCTCAGATTCCAAAAAAACAGTTTGTCCTTATCTGATAGGGCCTGAAAACCACAAGGCCAACAAAACTTATAAAGTATGCTCGGGTGGGCAGAGTTTATATGAAAAATCCCAATAACATATTAACAAAATATTACTTCGAAATTCCAAAAACTAAACTGTAAAATTAGATAATTTGACCTTTCCGATGGAGTCAGTTCTAGGTTTTATGTTAAACTAGTTCCAAACTGGAGAGATCAAAAATCGGCAGAAAAATCTTGTTCATTTCCACCATTTCATTTAGAAACCTTCAAATTTTTTCCAAAATAGTAACGCTAAGGCCAGATCACATAACTAAATTCATAGAAAGCAATGATAATTCATCTTTGCTTTTTATTTTTTGGCAAAAAAATAGTTAGAAGAAATCTCAAATCAACATTAATTTTAAAAGATTCACTAATAAATACCCAAAGCGTTCTATTGATTTAAAAGTTAACCTAAAATTATAGAGTACTGATTGACTCAAGATGATATGGGACGATACACTATATAAATAATATAAATTAGGTATGTATTGATCTTATTAAAATCAATGAAGTTATCAAGTTATCAAATGAAATTGATAACAAAAACCTCCCTTGTGGCAGTTCACTTCGCCTGTCTTTCTTTTTCACTTTTTAAAATACTTAATTTTTCCTTCGCTAGTTCAAGCCTCTTTTTATTATTTTTATCAGTGGGATTTTCAGCTGGAGCTGTTTGGGGACATTTTAGTTCAGATCAGATCAAGTTCATTAAGTTCATTTTTCTTTCCTCAACCGCTTTGTTGGTTTCGAGTTTTGGTGTTTCGTACGGTGCAAAGTTTTTTAGTATTTACGAAAACTTAGATTCTGGTATGTTTATTAACTTTTTGAAATTAATATTTTTAAATACTCTCATAACCTTTCCTTTTTTTGCACTTTGGGGAAAGTTTGAGTTTTTAGTTTTTAAAAAAATTTTGTTAATTGAAAAACTTGATAGATATTTTTACCTTATATTTATTTTTGCTGCTTTAATTTCCATGCCTGTAACATCTTTTCTTTTGACGAATTTCGGTTTGCTAAATATCATTTTCACCTTTTCCATTATAATTTGTTTTTTAACCTTTCTTGTCGAGGGTAAAAGGAAGGTACTAATACCCATTTTTTTATTAGTTATTTTAGGGAGTTTCTGTTTATCTAATAAATTTGAGCATAGATTTGTAAGGACATTTACACCAAAAGAAGTTGGGTATTTAAATTATGCTCTCACCGGCGAAGCAGATGTTCTTTCGAATAAAAAATATGATGAACCCCGGAAAGTATCGTTAATTTATGAGAAATGGAATAAGCATAATCACTTTTCATTAGTAAAAAGTGAAGGGGCAAATGATACTCGAGTCCTTGGTTTTTATAATGGTATTTATTATTGGTTTGTTAATCCAAGTGGTCATTATGACCATTATATTGCTAGTGAGAAAAAGTTTTTTAATTATGTAAAGCCTAATTCAAAAATCCTAATTATCGGAGCGGGGGGTGGTCGTCAGGTCAGTATGGCCTTGGATACAAAACCTAAACTTGTAGTTGCTAATGAGTTAATAGAGGACGTCTTTAATGCCTTTAAAGGTGAAAATAGCTCGGCAAATAATCATGTTTTCTTAGATCCTAGAGTACAGACTATTGGTGGCGATGGATTAAAGTTTTTAAAAAGCACTAAAGAAAAGTTTGATCTCATAGTTCTTCCCTACACTGAGGGCGTTCATAATAATTTTATATTAAGTGCTGAAACAGCTAGAAGTTTACATACCTTAGAATCCTTCAAGATTATGAAAGATAAATTAAGTGATAGGGGATTAATTATAATATCAAAAGGGTTTGATCATAAGATGAAGCTTCTTAGCGCTTATTCTATGACCATGAGTAAAGTAGGTCTTCATACAAAGAGTTTCGTACAGAAAGATAGCGATAACTACTTTAGTATGTTTGTTTTGCTTGGCTCTAAAGACTCAACGGTTCTCGACCAAATGGAATCAATTTCTAGTTATAGAGAGGTAAAAAATAAAAAATTTAGGAAAGATCATAAAATAATCAGAGAGAATTCACCATGGATATATGGAATGGAGGGAATCCTTTTTCCCATTGGAGTTAACCTGAATCCTTGGTTATTTGTTTTGATCTTCTTTGTCTTTGCTTTTTTGTTTTTTATTTATACGCGATTTATTAACAAAAAGAAGCGTGAGAAATCAAATTCTTTTTTATTGTCCTTTATGGTAGGTTTTCAGGCCGCTTATCTTGAACATACCATTATTTACTATCTGACTAAAACGACTCACGATCATTTATTTTCGTTCATTTGGGGAACAGTAATCTTTTTCGGTCTATCTTTTGTTACATGTTTATTTATTAAAAAATCAAAACTAATATTTAGTATATATCCTATAATAACCATCCTCGCCATTTACCAGGGATTTTACCTCAATCTAGAAAACTTAACTTGGATACTACTGGTTCTTATTGGAAGCTCTCTTCTATTTCCCATTATTCTTAATATATTTAAAAAGCAATTGATTTATATTTTGTTAGGGGATGCTCTTGGATTTGTTGTAGGGGCGGGCATGACGGCCTACTTATTGTATTTTCATGGCTATCAATCCTTTTTTCCTTTCTATCCTTTTTTGGGTCTAAGTAGTCTTATGATTTTTTATATTATTTATAAGAATAAGACTGAAGAGTTCAACTTACTTACAAGATAATTCAAAATCAAGCTGTGAAGCGGTTATTTTTATTTAGAGGTTTTGATTTTTCTTTTCTACGGTCTTTTTCAACGGATGCATATACTCTTGAGAAGTATAGCCTGAGCGCACCCATAACCTTCTTTTTAAACTCATACCAGGATACAGTTTGGATTAAACTTCTCCATATATAACTGGGTCTAAAGTAGAATCTTCTATAAGCTTCTGCTTGAAGAGCAACTAGAGTTGAAAGGTCATGGTGCTCGGTCCAGTGGTGTATTTGAAAGTCAGTTGTCGGATTCATGCTAAACTTTTCCCACGAGCCAGGCTCAATCAATCTCTTTTGAAGACCTTTATTGTATAGAGGAGTATTTGGTAAAAGCATGAGAACCCCAATATTAGCATAATCGGGATCGAGTGTTATAAGGAAATTGATATTTTTTCGGATATCATATACAGTTTTTTCGAATGGAAAACCAATAATATAATCCGCAAGAGTTAATATTCCAATCTCTCTACACCATTTAAAAACCTGCATAATCTTTTCTATGGTGACGTCTTTTTTAAGCTCCTTAAGGCCTTCATTTGTTCCTGTTTCAACTCCAAATGAAATAAGGCGACATCCAGCTCTTTTGGCCCGCATGAGAGACTCTTTCGTTACGGAATTGGCCCTTCCTCTAAAATCCCAAGTGAACTTAAGGCCTCTTTTTTCAACTTCATCACAAAATTTAATGACTTTACTAGGAGTAATATTAAATAGGTCATCAAAAAAGTGAAATTCATCGTATCCTAGCTTAATGCATTCTTCGACTTCATCAACGACTTCTTCAATACTTCGAGATCTGTATTTTTTATAAGGTACGTCACAGAAGGTGCAAAGGTAAGGACATCCTCTAGTGCTTACGATTGTGGTCATTCTAGAGGAGACTCCAACCGTACTTCCATATTGAGTATGTTTGATATATTTTCTATTTGGTATTGGAAGAGTGCTTAGGTTTTCTACATAGGCCGGTGGAACTGATACTGTATTTAGGAAACGCTTATCTAGAGAAAATGACTTATGATATTTTTTAATTTTATTTTTCGTGTAAACGCCATGTATTTCCTCGATATCTTCATTCCGCTCCCATGCTTTAATGAGCGCAGCAAAAGCGATCTCTCCCTCACCTACGATACAACAGTCAAACTGCGGTAGTCTTGCCGCTTCATGAGGAAAAGCAATAGGATGGTGTCCACCTAAGACGAGCTTTGTCTGTGGTGATATTTGTCTTGTAGTCTCAGCAACTTTGATGACATCAACCATAGAAATTGTGAAGGACGTGATACCTACAACATCAGGATTGATTTCTTTAATTATTTTATTAATGTCATCATGACCAATTTTTTCAGCAACGCAATCTTTTAAATATAAATCGTGATGAGGCTGATCTTTTTCTAGGTAACTTAGTACATAGAGAAGGCCCAAGGGAGGAAATCTCCCATAATCCTCAGTCTCAATGAGTCCTCTTCCTTTCTCATCAGGATACTCGGGTAAGGTAAATTCATCAGGTGGATTTATTAGAAGAACTCTCATTGGCATTCCTTGCATGATCATTGTAGCAAAGAATATTGAGTTTAAAAAACTATAACTTAATTTATAAAAAGCAGACTAAAAAAGTTTTTATTTAAAGATATTTATCAAAAAATTTTTGGATGGTGCCATTTTCTCTAAGTTTATTAATCATTGAATCTGGAGTATTTTTTGAGCAAGTATTAAAATTAGTCGAGATGAAGTCGGCGCTTTTTATTCGTAAAAGTCTATAAGACTAAATAGTTGTGCCGACTCTGATGCTTTTGTCTATTTTATATCCATTATTGAGTAGTTACTTTGCAATAGAGTCGCAGCCACTGGCTTACTATTGTAGGAAGATAATCTAATTTAGTTGTTAGATAAATTTAGGTAAGATGTTTTATTTTCCAATAAAATTCGTTTACCAGGCCTAGTTTACCTAATAATAGAATTAAGGAGGTTCTATTCAATAAAAATTAGGAACTATTTGAAATTAATATTGTAATTCAAAGATTTAACTTTAATATCACACATTTTGGATTCTCCCTTAAATGCGGGTACAAGTGTTAGGAGTAGGAAGGTAATAATGTGCTTGATCATGCATTGCTACTACCACCTGATTTTTGATTTGGCCAATGTCTGCTAGGAAGACTTGGCGATTTTTATAGAGTATGAAAAATCCCATGACCAAAAGAAACATAGCAAAGATTTTTCTTAGTTTTTCTTGAGATATATGGCGAACAAGACGGATCCCAACAAATATACCAACTGTCGCACTTAAGATGAACTTAAAAAGAAACATCCACGGAACCTCAATGATGCTTAAATAGCCCATAAAACCTGTTAGAGAGTTTAAGGAGATGATGAATAAACTGGTTCCAACGGCCTTTTTCATGTCAATACCAGTGAGGATAACCAGCGATGGGACTATCAAAAAACCCCCTCCCACTCCTACAAGTCCAGTTACATTTCCAACGATAAATGCCTCAATGACAACGGGAACAATTCTAAGTTCCTTTTTTTCTGTTGAGTAATTTTTCTTTTTTATCATAAATATGGCGGCAGCAAGCATGATGACGCTAAAAATAATGAGCTGAACTTGTCCTGAAAAGAAAACACTGAGTTTTGCCCCGACATAAGTTCCTACCATGGCAACTGGACCAAATATGAGGGCCACTTTTAGTTCAATATTTTTTTCTCTAAAATGTCCAATTACTCCAACCAGACTGGTCGCCCCAACAATGGCAAGACTGAGAGCTATTGAGAGTTTTGGATCCATACCTACAGCATAGACAAGGATTGGTACGGTTAATATGCTTCCTCCTCCGCCTAAAAGTCCTAAACTAAGTCCAATGAGGGAAGCTAGAAATAATGAAAGCATACAATTCTCCTTTTAATTTAAATAATATGCCATTAATTCTCGAATCAATCTTTGATTAAGATCAATAAACCTTCAGAAGCTTTTGAAGGTTTTCTATTTTGAAATCACGACCTTGCTTTGAAATGAGTCCATTTTTGGTAAGAGTGGTCATTATTCTCGCTACAGATTCTAGAGTAGTACCAGCATAATCTGCTATTTCTTTTCTGGTCCATTTTTGATCAGGGTAGCGAAGCTTGAGATAAATTAATGTTTCGACAATTCGTTTTGTAATAGGTTGTGATGTCACAGAGGAAAGTCGTCTTTCTGCCTCTCCGAGCTCCTGGGCCAGTAAGTGGGACAGGCAGTAAAGGATCTCTGGATCTTTAGAGATGAGATCCTCCATTTTTTTCAAGGGTATATGGGTTACGCAGGTTGGAGCTAGAGCGATGCTCGTTCCATGGTAAGTTTCCCCGGCCAAAAATGAGCGGTGCCCAAAAATCGTACCTGATGGAAAAACACGAAGGAATGTCTCCTTGCCAGATTTTTGGTTAAAATAGAGCCCGACAATCCCCCGTTTGACCAGATAAATGCTTTGAGGGCTATCTCCAGCGTTATAAATGAGATCACCACGCTTAAGCTTTAATTTTGGCGCCTCATCCATAAGTTGGACCAAGTTTTTCATATTCATAGTATTTTCATATGGTTATAATTTCTAAAATTTGATCTATGTCAAAGATATTTTAAGGTCTTACGGGCAAAATGGGAATGTGAAAAAGGAGATATCTATGGAATATAATATAGAAACGTTTTTTGATGAGCGCACGTTTACTCTCACTTATGTAGTGTATGATGAGAAGTCAAAGGACGCTGTCATCATTGATCCCGTATTGGATTATGATATCGCCTCCTCCAAACTGTCGAGTGAATCTGTGGAGAAGGTACTTAGGTTTGTTGATAAGAAAAGTCTCAATGTTCATTATATACTTGAAACTCATGCCCATGCGGACCATCTAACAGGAGCCCAAGAGCTTAAGAAGAGTCTCGGTGCAGAAGTTGGAATTGGTAAAAATATCACGCTTGTTCAAAGCACCTTCAGAGATATTTATAATCTTAAAAACCTTGGTATTGAGGGGACTCAATTCGATGTTCTTCTTGATGAAGAAAAAGACCTCGAGGCAGGAACCATTACGATTAAAACCATTTTTACGCCCGGACATACACCAGCTTGTTCAAGCTACGTCATAGGAAACAATGTCTTTACGGGAGACGCTATCTTTATTGAGGATTTCGGAACCGGTCGATGTGACTTCCCAAAAGGTAGTGCTCAAGACCTTTATGAAAGCATTCATGGTAAGCTTTACGCACTACCAGATGGAACCAATGTTTATCCAGGTCACGACTATCTTCCTAATGGGCGAGAACTTCGCTATCAAACGACTATTGGAGCTGAGAAAAAATCTAATATTCATATTAAGGCCGATACTACCCTAGAAGAGTTCGTGAGGTTTAGAACGGAAAGAGATAAAACTCTAAAGGCACCAAGGCTCCTTTTTCCAAGTATCCAAGTTAATATTGACGGCGGGCATTTACCAGAGAAAGAAGATAACGGTAAAAGATATCTTAAGATACCTCTATTTGGAGAAGAGTAATGGAAAATATTTTATATCCTCTAATTGGCGGAGTCCTTATTGGTCTATCGAGTTCGACAATGCTTGCAGGAATAGGGCGAATTACAGGAATTAGTGGCATTTTTTCTTCACTTTTGAGTAAACCTAAAAAAGAAAATTCATGGCAGTACGCCTTTCTCCTAGGTCTATTAGGTGGTGGTATGATCATGCTTTTTATTAGGCCGGAATTGTTTAACTACGGTGGAAATTTTCATCCTCTTCAGGCGGCAATTGCCGGTCTTCTCGTGGGATTTGGGACTCGGTTAGGAAGTGGATGTACCTCTGGACACGGTGTTTGTGGTCTGGCAAGGCTTTCTCAAAGAAGTTTTGTGGCGACTCTTATATTTATGGGCTTTGGTATTTTAACTGTTTTTATTAGGAAGACTTTATGGGGAATTTAATAAGTTTTATTACTGGTGTTGTCTTTGCCGTGGGACTTGTTATCTCTGGCATGACCAATCCAAATGTTGTAACAGGTTTTCTGAATATATTTGGTGAGTGGAACTATGCTCTGGTTTTTGTTATGGGAGGAGCTGTAGGAACTAACTTGATCCTTTTTAGTCTTATCAAGAAAAGAGAGAAACCTTTTTCTGGTGCCCAGTTTCATTGGCCGACTTTAAAGCACGTCGATCAAAAGCTTATTTTAGGTTCTGCCTTATTTGGAATAGGCTGGGGAATACTAGGGGTTTGTCCAGGGCCAGGAATAGTAAATCTTGTCACTCTCGAAACCCCTTTTCTAATTTTCGTTGGATCTATGGTTGTTGGAATGTTTATATTTAAGCTTGCATTCCAGGGTAAAAAATCTTAATTCTAGCGAAACGAACAGCTTCAAAAAATATGATTGAACTCAAGATGGCCCCTAAAACCCAAAAAAGTGTCATCTTGAGATAAATTTCAGCCCCAAAGGCAAAAAAGAAAAATAAAAAGGTAGAACTAAGCCCTAGAGGATAAAGAATGTTGTGGCGGTGAATCGCTCTCATTTCTTCAATTCGAATGAAACTAGCGCTGATAAGGCTCCCTGTTCCTAAAAAAATCATTCCGCAAATAAACATACAGATTTGGGCACCAAAGTTATGATGCAGGTAGTGAAACACTTCATGATTGTTGGTTAAGCTCATATCAAACTGAGGGCAAAATAACATGGTTAAGAATCCAACAATTCCATGTAGACTAATGAGTTTAAGAAATAAAGAGAAAGGCTTAGGCGTAAGAGCTTTATAGACTTGTCCCTTCACTTTTTGGTCAAGCTCTATGGGAGAAGACTTGATAGGTTCTTCTTTAAATAAATCAAAATCACTCATGATTTTTCCTTAGTTTTTTGAATACTCGAGATAGGATTTGCCGGACATTACTCACACTAAGATTTAGAAGTTTTGCAATTTCGTCGTAGTCTTTATCTTCCTTAAACCGAAGTTCAAAGATACTTCTTTCTCTCCCTTTTAAGGAATCAAGATGATGATCCACAAGATCCATAGAATCTGGCTCAGAGGAGGCGAATATTTGGTCGTCAAAGATTTTCAGGTTGGATTTGGTTTTTCTAAGGTGATCAATGAGTTCACTTCTACAGATAACATAAAGCCATTTAATGAATGCAAATTTAGAAGAATAAGTTAATCTTGATTTGTGCATTTTGGTAAACACATTTTGAAATAGGTCCGGCAATGGGCCTTTATCGAATAGGCGCTTATCCAAATAGCTATATACTCGGTCTTTATGACGAGTATAGAGGACTTCAAAGGCATCATAATTGTCATTTTGATAGAGAATCATTAATTCCTCATCACTTTTTTGATCAAGTATTCTCATTGCTCACGCCTTCTTTTACGCAACTTTAAGTGATTTTGTGACATATTAAATAGTGGTTAAGTTGTTAAAATCATTTAAAATAAAAAAATATGTCACATCTTATCCATTTTATTCGTAATCCTTTGAGAAAGAAAGAGCAAGGGATAGGCGAAATCTGAGGAGTCTGACCTATGTGGTTACTATTATTTATCACGATAATTAAGGCCCAGGCCTACAGCTTTAATGAATTGATGGATCAAATATCCTCTCATGTAGAGGTGAGCGCTCTTTCTGAAAAAGTGCATGTTCTAGATCATAAAGCAAATAAGGCAAAAAGCTGGGGAGACCCAATGGTCAAGTTAGCGGCCAAAAATTTTCCTAAAGACTCCTTAAAAGATGATGAAACGCCCATGACTGGGATTGAGCTGGGATTTTCTCAAAAAATATCAATGACGAATAAATATGGAGATATGGGTAGATCTTTCAAGGCACTTTCGGATAGGGCCCAATTTGAAAAAGAACAACTCCAAAGGAAATTAAGGAAAATTGCTTGGCAATTAATCATTGAAAAAGAGCAGCTCTCTAAAGACCAAAAGATAATAGAAGAAAATTTAGAGTGGATGAAAAAAATGCTAGCAGTCTCAAAAAAACTGTATAGCAATGGAAAAATAGGACAACAAGGTCTGCTTGATATTCAAATTAGAAAAAGTGAGCTTGAGAGTTTACTAGAAGAGCTTATTTTCGATCAAAATGAGAAGGATTACGCTCTTCATTATCTTGTTGATAGTTCTTCAACTAATCTCAAATTAAGTACTGTTCCTTGGAAAACTTTAGAAAAATCTACCTCTAAGCTTATTGATCCTAAGGAGCTTGGTATTCAAAAAGAAATGGAGAGTAAGGAGTTTTTATTAAAGGCTAAGAAAAAGAACATCGTCCCTGATATCACCTTTTCAATTGGCTACACTAAAAGAAGTAATATCGATCAAAGAGGTGATTTTTTAAGCGCAAGCATAAGCTTTCCTCTTCCTTTTAGCTCAGAAAGACATTCCGATCTTCGCTCTGTTGTTCATGAAAGAGATCAGGCCAAAAAGAATTATTTAAGTTATCAAAAGAAAAAAGCTTCTCAAATTCAAATCAATAACAATGCAATTGAAAAAACCAAAAAAGAATTGCAGTACCTACTTAATAAAACAATTATTTTCGCTAAGAATTCCAGAGAAATTGCTTCTAAAAGCTACAGGGTCGGTAAGGTCTCTTATTTAGAACTTCTTAATGCGGAGATTAAATTTCAACAACTTCAGATGAAAAAAAATAAGCTCGAGGCAAAATTAAGAAATTTTTATCTTCATAAATTATATCTTGAGGGGGCTCCACTCTATGAATAAATTCATTCTTATTCCATTATTTCTTATCTTTAGTTGTTCCCCTGAAAAGAAACATGTTCATCAGCAACATCAACAAAAAAGTGTAGAGGTTTTTTATACTTGTTCGATGCACCCTCAGATTAGAGAGAAAAAACCAGGTAAGTGCCCTATTTGTCAGATGAATCTAACGAAGATTGAAGAAGAGGTGGGCGTATCAAAGTCTATAAAACGTCAGATTAAAAAGACATATCACTGCGTTTCAGAGCCCTCTATTCAAAGTGAAGTCCCTGGGCCATGTCCTATTGACGGAACTCCTATGATTCAAACTCATAATAATGAAAAAGTTATTGGAGAAATTAAACTTCGAAAAGCACAGATCAAACACTTTAATGCTGATGTCTTCGAAGTAACTACGATGAAGATGAGTAAGGAAATTCGCTTACTAGGAAATGTACTTCAATCTGAAGAGAGAGAAAGTAATATCACCGCCAGAGTCGAGGGAAGGGTAGAGAAGGTTTTTGTGAAATCTACTGGATCCTTTGTTAAAGCGGGAGATCCAGTTATTGCCTACTATTCACCAAAGCTTATCACAGGAGGAGAGGAGTATATCTTAGCGAGAACGAGTTATGAAAAAAAGAAGAACAAAGAGTTTAGAGACCTTTATCGTCAAAGTGAGCAAAGGCTTCTTCTTTGGGGCATAAAAAAAGATCAATTTGAATCCTGGTATCAAAAGAGAAAAGTACCCCATTCGATTGTTCTTTATTCTCAAAATTCAGGGATTGTGGAAAAAAAGAATGCCTTTGTTGGTAAATACTTTAATGAAGGGCAAAGTTTTTTTGACCTCACGGATCTTTCTCAAGTATGGGTAGAGATGGACGTTTATGAGCAAGATAGCGCCTTAGTTAAATTAGGCCAAAAAGTGAAACTGAGCTTTACCGCGATACCAGGACAAGAATTTTTTGGAGAAATTGATTTCATAAATCCAATTTTAGATAACAAATCTAGAACTCTCAAAATTCGTACGACGATTAATAATGATAAAGGTTTACTAAGACCTGGCATGGTAGCCGATGGTTCAATCATGGTTTCTCTTGATGGAACCCCTCTTGTGATTCCTCGGACTGCGATCATAGATACCGGAAAAAGAAAAATCGTTTGGATTGAGCAAGAAAATGAGGGAAGATATAAAGCTACTAAGATTACGACTGGTTTTGAGTCAGCTGGTTATGTTGAAGTTAAGAAAGGCCTTCTTGAAGGGCAAAAAGTGGTTATTGAAGGAAACTTTCTCCTAGATGCTCAGGCACAGCTTTTTGGTGGATACGAGGACTTCCAGCATGATCATTAAAAATATTATAAAAAATCGAGTCCTTATTATTTTACTTTTTATGGTCACAGGACTCTTTTCTCTATATTCGTTAAAAACTGCACGCGTGGATGCTATTCCTGATATTGGTGAGAACCAGCAAATAGTATACACACCATGGCCTGGTCGATCTCCAAAAGATATTGAGCAGTTAGTGACCTATCCTTTAAGTGTTCTTCTGCAAGGTATACCTGGAGTAAAATCAATTCGTGGTACAAGCGTATTTGGTCTCTCGATGATCTATGTGGTTTTTAAAGATAATATTGATTTTTATTGGTCGCGAAGTCGAGTGCTTGAAAAAATTTCAACAGCACAATCTGAGTTACCGTCAGGTGCAATTCCCCAGATGGGACCAGACGCAACCGGCTTAGGTCAGGTGTATTGGTATACTATTGAAAATAGCTCTGATAATCCTCATCCGAAAAGTCTTCAAGAGCTTCGAAGTATTCAGGACTTTTATATTCGTTACCTCCTTCAGTCTGTCGAAGGTGTTAGTGAGGTCGCGAGTGTTGGTGGTTTTATTAAAGAATATCAAATCGATGTCGATCCCAAAAAGCTTTTTGCCTTTAATACCCATTTTAGTGCCATTATTAAGGCCGTAGAAAGTAGTAATATGGATGTTGGTGCCGAAGTAATTGAAGATGGCGATAGGGAACTTATCGTTCGAGGTAAAGGATTTTTTAAATCTCTTGAAGATATTGAAAATGTTGTTGTCTCTATAAATAACGGTTCACCTGTTCGAGTTAAAGATTTGGCAACCGTCGGGATGGGGCCCTCATTTCGTCGTGGAGCACTTGATAAAAATGGAAAAGAGGCCGTTGGTGGTGTCGTGACCATGCGATACGGAGAAAATCCCAAAGAAGTCATTGATCGCATTAAAACCAAGATGAGTGAAGTAAAGCTTGGGTTACCTCAAGGTGTCCAAATTGTACCCTTTTATGATCGAACTGAAATTATTGATAAAACTCTTCATACTGTTTATAAAGCGCTTACAGAAGAGATTATTATTACTATTTTTGTCATTTTATTTTTCATTCTTCATTTGAGGGCAAGTTTTCTTGTGGCCATCACACTGCCATTTGGAGTTGGTATTAGTTTTATTCTTATGAATTTTCTAGGAATAGATTCTAATGTGATGAGTTTATCCGGGTTAGTTATCGCGATAGGTTCTATGGTTGATATGGGTATTATTATGACTGAAAATATATATACTCATCTCTCTGATCACCCTCATGCTAGCGACAAAAAAAGATTAGAAATCATTTCTAATGCAGCAAAAGAGGTCGCGGGTCCAATATTTATGGCCATCATCACAATTATCATTACCTTTTTACCGGTTTTTGGTCTTGAGGGAAGTGAGGGGAAACTCTTTCATCCTCTGGCATTCGCCAAGACTTTGGCCATGATTGGTTCGTCTTTAGTTGCCTTGATACTTATTCCTGCTCTTTCTTTTTATCTTCTACGAGGAAAATTAAAGAAAATCGAGGAGAATCCCATTGCAATTAGACTTCTCAATCTATATCGTCCAACGCTTAACTGGGTTCTAACTCATAGAAAAAAGTTTCTCATTCTTCCAATTATTCTAATCAGTCTTGGGACTTATCAATTTTTCAATATGGGTAAGGAATTTATGCCTTCATTAAATGAAGGTGAAATTCTTTATATGCCGGTTACCGTACCCGATGTTAGTATTACAAAGGCCAGGGAGCTTTTGACTTACACAAATAACGAAATTAAAAAACATCCTCTTGTTGCAGAAGTTGTTGGTAAACTTGGCCGCGCTGAAAGTGCCATAGATCCGGCCCCCGTCTCGATGTTTGAAACTTTGGTCAAACTTATTCCGGAAGATCAATGGCCATCTGGAGTATCAATTTATGATATTATGAACGAGCTTGATGAAGCTCTTCAGGTACCAGGTCTAGTAAATGCATGGCTTTTCCCCATTGAAAATAGAATCGGAATGATATCTACGGGAATAAAAACTCAAGTTGGTATTAAAATTTTTGGATCTGATTTAAATACCCTCGAAAGATTATCTCAAGAAATTGGCAATCTAATCCAGACACTACCCGAAGCCTATGGAGTTTACGCTGAAAGAGTGACAGGAAAACCTTATATTGAATTTGATGTGGATCGAGTGAAGGCCTCTCGCTTTGGAATTAATGTTGGAAGTGTTAATCAAATTCTTCAGACAGCAGTGGGAGGAATGTCGATAGGTACCTTTTATGAAGGACGAATGAGGTTTCCTATTCGAATACGTTATCAAAAAGAAATGAGAGACCGTATCGATGAGCTAAAAAGGGTTCTTGTCCCTTCTCCTCTTGGACAACATATCCCTATTGATCAACTTGCAGATATAAAAGTAGTTACAGGACCTTCTATGATCAATTCAGAAAACGGACTTTTGCGATCGCTCGTTCTTTTTAATATCCGAGGACAGGACCTTATTGGTTTTGTGGAGAAGGCGCGTTCACTTGTTGAGGCTAAGATAGAATTACCTCCAGGTTATTCTCTTAATTGGGCCGGTCAGTATGAAAATCAACAAAGAGCAAATAGACGTTTATTGCTTCTTTTGCCTCTGGCATTGTTGATTAACCTTTTCATTATTTATTTAGGTATTAAAAACATAACAAAGAGTCTTATTGTCTTTTCGAGTATTCCATTAGCAATAAGCGGTGGTCTTATCCTGCTTGGCATTAATGATTTCAATACCTCTGTTGCCGTATGGGTAGGTTTTATAGCTTTATTTGGACTTTCTGTGGAAGATGGGTTGGTAATGACAACTTACTTGGATCAGGCCAAGGCACGACATAAACCTCAAACACCAGAGGAGTTAAGAGCATGTGTTTTAGAGGCCGGTAGTCGAAGAATTAGGCCGTTCATCATGACTAGTGCTACCACTATTATGGCCTTATTACCTGTTATGTGGTCTACTTCCGCCGGTAGTGAGGTTATTAAGCCAATGGCCATACCCACTTTAGGTGGAATGACGGTTGCTCTTATTAGCCTTTTTATAGTTCCCATTTTTTATTCTATTTATGAAGAAAGAAAACTTCTTTCACATTTAAAGGAGAACCAATGAAAATAATTCTTTTAACTTTTCTCTTCTCACTAAATGTTTTTGCCTTAGAGACTAAAACAAAAGAAAAACTTATCGACGTTTATCAAAAATATGAACAGGTTCATTCTCATTTTTTTAAATTCGATTTGGATAAATCAAAAAAGGCCCTCAAAGAATTATCGAGCTCAATTGATAAGATTGAGAATGAGGAACTCAAGGAAAAATTGGTATTTACTCAGAAAACGATAGTAGAAATGCTCGAGACTGACAAAAGAAAAGAGTTAAATAAAAGTCTTCATACTGTCTCTCTCGCTCTTATTCATATTTTGCAGAAATATGAAGTAGATTCCAAATATCAACCCTATTCATGTCCTATGGTTCAAATGAAATGGATTCAGAATGTAGATGTGGAAGCAAAGGTTCTCAATCCCTATGCGCCTGAAATGCCTCATTGTGGACATAAAGAGTAGTCTTTACTCTTGACCTAGATGGATAACCCGGGAGCCAACTTGGCAGACCGGGTTTACCGCCTTAGCGATTACATAAGAGTCTTCCGGACAAATAATATCTTCTAGAACATTTCCAAAAATATCAGCAATTGTAGCGATAAGAGTCCCTGCCTTAACTTTATCTGTTAGGGAAGGAGTTACCTTCAATATTCCTCCATTGTCTGAATAGAGCCAATAACTTTTTTTACATGAGATGGGTTTATGATTGTTTTCTTCTTGGTCACCCTCAATCATACCAAGCTCATTTAAAAGGTTATAAATCCCAAAAGTACTAGGCTTAATCATTTTCTTTTGGAGAATATGAGGGTCTCCAATTTCTAGAGTCACTGTGGGGATACCTATTTCCGTTGCTTCACCTCGAAGAGTTCCTCTTTCTGCCTTTTTATTCACGATAATTTGAGGGTCGAGAACCTCCGCCATTTTAAGAACGTTTTTATCAGAAAGATCCGCTCTAATATAAAGACTATTAATTCGACCAAAGCTTGCAGTATGGAGATCGACCAGGAAGTCACATTTTTTAATAATCTTTTCCATGATATTATAAGCATAAACTTCAGAGGTCGAACCCCTAACATTTCCAGGCATTATACGGTTGAGATCATTATGATCCTCTGGAAATTCTCTCATCCCCTGAAGGAAGCCTGGTGTATTAAGCACAGGTATGAGGATTACAGTCCCTTTAAGCTTTTTAGGATCAATTTTTTTAAATAGCTGATGAATGACCGAAATTCCGTTGAGTTCATTACCATGGAGCGCGGCCGTGATCCCAAAGACAGGACCACTACTCCCTTTGTGGACAAGCACAGGGATTTGCCAAAAATCGCCTAAAGCATTTTTAACAATATTGAGTTTATATTGATGAGAACTGTGCTCTTTCATGAGCTTGAGGTTAATTTGATCGATTATCATATGAGCATAATTTCCTTGATAAGAGTTGGATCATTATCGAGAGATTGAAAAAGTTTTTGTCTAAATTGGCCTTTAGAGTTGAGAAGTTTTTCTGCCATTTTATCAATGGCGATCATAGTGAGAATAGTTTGAATATAGGCCTCTATAAGATCATCTGTACCAATACCTAGAGTATTAAAATCTTTTCGATCCATAAGCATGAGTCGATTGGCATCAGACTCCCATTCATTCTCAGCTTTTTTGATAGAGAGGTTGGTTCCAAGTACATCCCAACTATTGGTGGTAAGTTCTGACTCTAAAGGACTCCTTGCACGTCGTGCATAGAGAGCACATGGGTAAAAACCCTTTGGGCCAGAATAAACCATGCAGCGTAGATCTGCGATATAGATTTGATTCTTTTTGTTAGGAACAGTTCCAATATGATAGTAGCGACCTTCCTTACTATGAGAACTCCAATCATAATGACCAATTAAACTTTGAACAATGTATTGGTCGTATGATTTTTCAATTTTTTGAAATTCTTCAAGCTCTTGTTCGTTGGTAATTGTGTAAACACCTTGACCAGCATTACTATAAGGTATTTTTATAACGGCCTTCCCACCAAATCTTTCAACCCAAAGCGGTATTTCGACTTTACTTACGTCTCGAATAGTTTCGGGAACTCTAATCATGAGACCTGTTCCTTCGAGTTCAGAGTTATAAAGGTCATAGGCCTTATTAGCGAGAAGTTTGTTTCGACCTCCGGCCAAGCAAATAAGTGTTGAGTTAAAAATAAAAGTTTTTGAATCCACAGGTATTCTATTCCAAGGTTTTTGAGTGACATAGCGAAAAGCGGCCCTAATTGGAATGGTTTCTGAATTATGGTGAAGATGAAGGATACCTTTTTCCCAACTCACATGTTGTTTCTCTCCATTATAATGAGGTATTAAATAAACCTTTTCTCCGGTAAGGTCTGCAATGGTTGCGGCATACCCAGAGTTTTCCATATAGTTTTTATCGTAAATAACCGCAAGGGCACCTTTTGGAAGTCGTCTTTTTTTAAGCTGAGGGATAAAACTGTTTTCAATAAGATATTTATAACCTCGATGTTCATCTGCATCGGATCGAGGAGGCATGGATTTTTGTCCAGAGGGGCACGAGTTGGTTTCCAAAACAATCATCTTTCTTTCACCAAGCTCGGTCGTTACATAGAATAAATCACTACCCCCCCAAAAAAAGTGTTTCGTTTGGTATTGGAGAACATTGGCGAGAGTTTCGACAGAGACTTGTGGATTCAAATGGGTATATCTTTGAACAATTCGATCGTGGTTGAGGTTAAAGAAATGGCTCACCATAGCATGAAGTTGTGAGTTCAGTGCTTTAGGGTAGAAGTGTCGGTCTTGATCAAAATGACCAGGTGCGATTTCTTCAATAGTATTGGTCATGGAAGCCTCTCAAAATCAGTGGAATCATTTCTCTTTTTTTAACATTATTAGTATAATGAATTATGTTAGTTTGTGGTATTCCTATTTCACATGGTCACTATACTCGCCTTACTTTGAGGGCCGGGTTTTCCTG
>CBDUBC010000032.1:0-25446 GCA_965365285.1 uncultured bacterium | reverse complement strand
TTTATTCAATTCTACAATATTGTAAATATGACTCCAGGTAAAACCATGATCAAAACTTATGTAGTCAGTAAAAAGAATGTCTTTATTTTTGAGTTTTTCAATGACCTGTTCTTTATTAAATGGTCCTGATTTTTTCCCTTCACTAAGTACAAGAAAAGCTTCTTCAACATTAAGTTGATCAAGTTTTGGTGTATGAATTTTAGAAATTTCAGGATGCGATAGAAGAGGGTACCAAGCTTTTTCACCTAACACTCTTGCCTCGGCATCTGTTGAATGAATAGCTCTTGATTGAAAGGCCGCGAGAACATCCTCAAGTAAAAAAGGACCATATTTCTGAGAATCTAGTTGAACTTCAATCATTTTTTGCTCACCAGAGGACTGCTCTGATTGAGTTTTAAGATTCTCTAATAAATCTTTTGTGGGGTTCTTTTCACCCATGATTTTTTCCCTTTAATACTATTGTAACCGAAATCGGACTAAGGGGTTAGAAATTGATGAATTTTAGTGATTTTTTTAAGGAAGGGAAAAAATGGTCCCCTCAGATAAGAGGGGACCGCTATATTAGAATACGCTATAAACGAGTGTTGCACCAAAAGTTGCTTTCTTTTCCCAGTCTTCAACGAAGAATGAATCATCCATGGCCATAAAAGGAGTTGCATCCCAGTAGAGGTCCATAGAAAATTTTGGAGTAAAAGAGTAGGAAACTGATGGAAGAACTCCAATATAATCTTTAGATCTTCTTGGAGCACCTTCAGCATACTTTAAGCTTACGTAGTCAAAAAGAACAGCTGCAGAGATATTATCCGTTACAGATACAGAAGTTGAAAGAAGAGCTCTAAAATATCTTCTTTTATTTTCTACGTTAGAATTTGTTCGAATGTATTCATATTCTCTAAGGTTAAGATTTACGCCCACTCTATCAGAAACTTTTTTATAAAGGTTAATTCTAGGAGAAACATAACCAGAGGTTTGAGAATCTCTTTCTACATCGCTTGGGTTCATTTGATAACGAACTTCAGATGAGAGGTTTATACCATGCTTATCTTCTGTTAGGATGTTTTTTCTTGCATATCTGAACCCTAATCCTGTCCAGTCGTGATTTGTTTCAGTTGTCTCAGTATTTACAGTATAGATACTTGAATCCATTCTAAAGTTGTCATTTTTTGTGAGGTTGTAACCGAAGTAAACGAGGTTTTCACTCATTACACCATCTACACTTTGTTCTGCATCTTTACTTAGTTTTGAATCAGAAATTAGCATAAGGTCAAATTTCGAATTTTCAAGTTGAGTCATTAGACTCTCTTCTTTAACAACGCTTGTTGCTCCATTTTGTGCATTTGCAAAGAATGGTGCTAATAAAAGCGAAAGGATTATTGCGTGCTTCATTTTTCTCTCCAATGGTTGTGCATTATATAATCATTTGACGTTGGTAAATTAAGTATTTGGGTCTAGAATTACAAGAACTAATAGGCATCGTGTATGAAATATCCTATAGATGTAAGAAATTACGATGATTTGTAAGAAAGTTGTGCCCTAAATGATACTGTTTATAAGATTTCAAAAGTTTATCTATCTTCTTCAGGGTCTCCTAGTACCTGCATTACGCATTTTACCTCCTCTTAGAAAGAGATTACGCTTTGAGCAACAGAATGTTATTGATGAAAATCCTGAGAAACATCATATTTGTTTTGAAGTCTCCTCAGAAGGTGAGCTCCAGCAAATATCACCTATCCTTGAATACTTTTTAGAAAATAGGCTCAAAGTGGAGTTGATTTTTTCTTCCTCTTCCGTTGAATCCAAGGTTTTAAAGCTATTAGAACGCTATCCAAATCAATTACGTATTCTTCGGTATCCTTTCTTAACAAAACTGGACCTTTCCAAGTGGATGACAGCAAAAACGCTGGTATTATGCCGCTATGATTTTTTTCCTGAGCTTCTTATTATGGGCGCAAAAAAAGAGGTGAAATTTATTCTTCTTTCGGCAAGCGTAAAACTAAAGAGACTTAGATCCCATAGTCTAAGAGGGATTTACTGGAAGCATCTTTTTTCTCTTTTTGATCTGATCGTCACCACCTCCGAAGAAGAAAAAGTAGCCTTTGAGCAACTTGGCCTTAATCCTAAACGTCTTGAAAGCTTTGAGTTTAGAAATATTCAAATCTTAAAAAGACTTGAAACGGCACAAGAAAGAATGGAGAAGACGAGCTTTGGTGAAGGCTTACAAAGATGGCTTCATCACTTTAAAAATAAAGACCGCCTTATATTAGGAAGTGCTTGGATATCTGATCTTGAAATCTTTAAAGATCCAGAGCTTAAAAAAAGAATTCAAGAGAAAAAATTGGCCGTAGTGGTGGCCCCTCACAAGCTAGATTCTTCTTTTTTGAATAATATTCAGAGTTGGTTTCAACAAAATGGTTATCAATGTGAAATTCACGGTGAGGGAAATAGGGAGTTCACAGAAATTAATATTGTGAGTCTTCCAGGAATACTTGTTGAGCTCTATTCCTATTTTGGAAATTGCTATGTGGGTGGAGGCTTTGAGAGGTCCATCCACTCAGTTCTCGAGCCTTATCTTGCAGGGTGCTCTGTTATTTGCGGACCTAAAACTCATCGGTCTACGGAATTTCGTTATATCTGCTCCCTTTCTCCGGAAAAAATATCAAGACTTCACTATCATAATGAATTTTATCCTACCTTAATGGATCATATGAATTCAGGTGTAATTTATCAGACTTCAGAATGTTTTCAATCTGAACAAATAAAGGCCCAAACGGTTTTAAATCGGATCGAAGAACTTACCTATCAAATGCGAAGGAGCGCGAACCCATGAGTAAAGAGCATAACCTCAGTATTGTTTGTCATAATTACCTAGGACATATACTTGCCAATGAGCTCTCTATGGAAGGTCGAAATATTAAGCTGATAGATACTCCTCAATATAATTATGGGGATCTTACAAGTAATATTATTTCTTATCTCGATAAAGAATTTTTTGAAACCTGGGGAAAAGACCGAGAAATTAAAGCCCTTCGAGATATGCAACCCTATTTGAGTTCTGCGCCTTTTGAATTCTGTTTTGATGATTACAGGATTTGCCTAGGGAACACTCCTTCTCAAAATCTTTTAGAGATGATTAGAAAAATCCCCGATTTTTTAGTTGGCTATGATGATTTACCAAAGCTTATTAAAGAACTAGTTCAAAACCCCGAGAATTTTGACCGGTCTTATTTTGAATTCTGTCATCTTGTGGCGGCTAATATATTTCGTTATAAATCTTTTCAAAATCTTCTTATTGAAGACTTTCTTATTCACTGCCCTGATCATTTAAAAAAGCTTTATGAGGTTTTTCAAGAGACATGGTTTAAAAAAATTAGATCTCTTGATATGAAGGAAGACTCTAAAAAAGGACTAATGTATCTTTTTAGATCGATTTATCAAAATAAGATTAGTATTCAAACGAGTGAGTTTGAAGTCTTTCATCTTTTTCTAACTCTTCTTGGTCCAAAGTATAGTGTTGATAATGAAAAGGTCAAAAAAGACCTTGCCCATAAGGGTGGCTTTGAAGTTAAATCCAATCAGCTTTCTGGGTTTGATATGAGTTGGGGAAAAGTAAGTAGTATTGATCTTGATGAAAAAAAAGAGGAACTTGAAACCAATCAAATCTTTTTTCTAACATCTTACCCTCCAGAAGAAATTATGGAGCTTCCTAGAATTTCAGATGCCTACTCAAATATTAAGTTTAAAATTGAAAATAAAGAAGACTTTGGGTTTTTAGGAAGAAGTCGTTATATCTATTCAACCTCCCATTACTTGGGCACACGTATGCCTTTTGTGGAAATATACTGGGACAAGACAAATATTCGTGGAAATGCTGTTCTCAAAAAACAAGACGCTGATAAAGTTGAATTTCATACTTCCTTCATTAAGACCAATTTGAAAAAACTTCTTAAAAACTTTTATCCCCAAAAAGAGCTTAATATTACATGCACTGAATTTGAGGCAGGTCATGACTTTTACTATCTTCAAAGTGATTGGCAAAATATGAAAAGGGAAAAACTCGCTCATTTTCCCATTTCAAGGAAATTTCGGCTTCTTTCAGAAGATAAAAACCGATTTATTAAGGTAAAGAATGCAAACTACTTCGGTCCACTAAAAGATGGTCCTCTAGGGCTTCTAAGCTTATTGATGGAACTAAAGGACTCTGAGAAGCTTATTAACTAAGCTTTCTAGGAAAAACTTTCTATCGGTTCAGTGAGACCTGTCTACGACTATACTAAGAGTATGAAAAAACTATTAAAGAGACTCAAGGATGAGGAAGGTCAAACTGCTGTAGAATACATTATGCTGGTTGCAGTCCTTTCTGTCTTGGCCATGAGTATATTAGGAAGATTCAAAAACTGGATTTTGGCCCCGTGTGAAATCAATAGCAGTAGTATCACTTGTATGTTTGAAAATATTTTGGGAAACACGGACTTTATCTATTTTACGCTCAGGAAATAAATGGCGGAAATTTTTATTTTTCTCCTCTTTCCATTATTACGGCGTCGAGAATAGAGAAGTTATAGGGTTGTTCACCACGGTCATCTGTTGGCCCGAGGAATAACACAGAAATCTCCGCTCACTTCTAAAAAATTGCCTAATTAGGCTTCTCAACCTTATTTCAGTAGTTTATATTTACGTGATTTCAGTTGCTTATATTGCAGGTCTGTAAATAATACACTGTGTCAAGTGTGATGACTTGTAGTGTTGAGATTTGTGGTAATCTCCGCAAAAGATGACTAATGAAGGAGAGCGAAATGAAAGCAACAAAACCATTAAGCATGCTATTAATGCTGGCCGTGGCCATTCCAGCAATGGCCCAAATGGAAATCACAAATTCTTCCCTTGATATCGATGGAGAATGGAGTGAAAGACCATCTGAAGCAAAAAGAGCTGAACAGCTTAGAAAAAGGCTTCAAAAGAAAACCAACGACATGGTCGATACTCAAATCGAAAAAATGAGACTTAAAGCGGAAAAACAAATTGGCGATCAATTAGAAAAGGCCCTTACTGGAAAAGGACTCGTCCATGATGAAGTAAGCTCCGGTCAAGCCGCTGTCATTAATTCTAAAAAACAAGTTCACGAGGTTACAGAACCTAAGAGCTTAAAAATTATACCAAGAGTAGGTTTTCAAAACCTTCGTAGTGATACCATTGATTTTGATTCTCAGATCAATGCAGGTATCCTATTTGAATCCATGGTTCAAGACCGATTCGCTTTTGGTGTAGGTGCTCACTATACTTCCATGAAAATTTTAGACCCTCTTAACACCTTTGGCGGGGGATTTTTCAATCCATACATTAACAACGGATTTGGAAATAACTGGAACGAAAGAGAAATCAATTATCGAAGTGGTACTCTAGAGATTTACGGTAAGTTCTTTTTATCACATAGTGCTCGAGTGAGACCATTCATTGGATTAGGTTTAGAATACTCTAGAAGTGATATGCGATACAATGATGCTGGAAATAACCAGTTTTATTACTACAACAACTTCAGTAACCAACTTGGTGGCGAGAGATACACTTACAGCTCCTTTGGTGGCAATATTCAAGCTGGTGCAGAAGCTAAATTAACTGAGACTTTTGGCTTAATACTTGATTTCAAGCTTGCAAAAGGACTTAACGGTCAGCATGCAAGAAATACTCAAGCCAACTCTATTGTCTTTAATCCAGATCTTCAAAGACTTGAAGGGATTGCCAACGAGATGAGTGAAACTACTTCAACTTCCGTTGGTCTTGGTATGGTCGTTGCCTTTTAATTAAAGGTCATAGATAATTTCATTAGTCGAAAGGGTCTCAAAATTGAGGCCCTTTTTTTTTTGCCATAGCTTTTTAATAATCCAAGATGATGACTTGAATTAGTCTTAGATGAGGAATCCGCCTGATCTCCCATTGAACATTGTGCAACAAGTACTACTCCACAGAAAAATTGTTTAGTGCGACACACCTTTGAACTACGAAAATTATCAAATAATATAAATGAGTTAATAAATATAGGAGTTAATTATGTCGCTAAGGCCTGTCTACATTGTTGATGGTAGAAGATCTCCGCAAGCGAAAGCGGGTTCCGTATTAAAAGATGTTGGAGTTCCTTATCTTGGCTCATACCTCATTCGAGCTATTTTAGATGAACAGGGTATTGCTAATGATCAAGTTGATGAAGTCATTATGGGAAATACTGGAGCACCTCCAAAATATCCTAATATTGGAAGAGTCATAGCCCTTATGGCAGGACTTCATAAAAGAACTAGTGGTTATACGGTTCATAGAAACTGTGCCTCTGGTATGGAAGCGCTCGCCCAAGGTTATCTAAAAATTGCATCCGGCCGTAGTGATGTTATCTTTGCTGGTGGTGTGGAGAGTATGTCTCAAATGCCCTTAATATACTCCAAAGAAATGACAGAACTTTTTGTAAATATCATGAAAGCAAGATCGGTGGGAGATAAGTTAAAGGCTATTTCAGCCTTTAGGCCTCCATTTCTCTCTCCTATCATTGCAATAGAACAAGGTCTTACAGATCCTTTTTGTGGAATGAATATGGGGTTAACGGCTGAAGTTCTCGCAAGAGAATTTGGAATTACAAGAGAACAACAAGATGAATTTGCTAATCGAAGTCATAGTCATGCCATTAAGGCCCATAAAGAAGGGAAGTGGGATGAGGAAATTCTAGGGCTTGCGATCGGAGATAAAATGGATAAGTTTCTCACCCATGATGTTGGGCCAAGAGAGGACAGCTCTGTTGCTGGTCTTGGAAAAATGAGACCTTATTTTGAAAAAGAATCAGGAACAGTGACGGTTGGAAACAGTTGTCCTATTACCGATGGTGGATCTATGTGTTTGCTTGCTTCTGAAGAAGCAGTTAAAAAACATAATTTAAATCCAATCGCTCGAATGGTAGATTATCATTTTCATGGTCTTGAGCCAGAAAGAATGGGGATGGGACCACTTCTTGCTAGTGATGGCGCTCTTAAACGTACAAATCTTACGATGAAAGAGATGGATGTCGTTGAAATTAACGAAGCCTTTGCGGCACAAGTCCTTGCTGTCCGAAAAGGATTTGCAGAAAAGGCAGTTGCTGAAAGATTTGGAATAGAAACCGTTCATGGTGAAATTCCTGATGAAAACTTTAACCCGAACGGTGGCGGGATAGCTCTTGGGCACCCGGTAGGTTCAAGTGGTTGTCGTATTGTCGTCACCCTCATGCATGAGCTTAAGAGAAGAAAGGCAAAATATGGTCTTGCCTCTTTATGTATTGGTGGTGGCCAAGGTGGTGCAACGATCATTGAGAACCTGATCAAGTAGGAGAGAGGTAGAAAATGGAAACAAAAAGAATAAGCTTAGAAATTAAAGAAAATATTGCATACGTCGGTTTTGGTTATAATAGCACAAAATCCATGACGACTCTTGATGAGGAAACACTCAAAGAGGCCAAAGAGCTCATAGAAAATGTAAAAAACAAGGCCAAAGCGAAAGAAGTTCATGGAGTGATCTTTTTCAGTCACCTCGATAGCTGCTTCATTGCAGGTGCCGATATTAACCTCATTAGTACCTTAAAGACGGAGAGTGAAGGTGCATACGGAGCGGAACAAGGTCAAATTATTTATAATGAAATCGAAGACCTTCCTGTTCCAACCGTCGCTTGTGTTCATGGGCCTTGTCTTGGTGGTGGGATGGAGCTTGCTCTCTCCTGTAAAAAGATCATTTGTTCAGACGCCAAAAATACCGTACTTGGATTACCAGAAGTTAAGTTAGGTTTGATTCCTGGGTTTGGTGGAACTTATCGAATGCCAAAACGAGTAGGGCTTCCAGCAGCGCTTGATTTGATCCTTGCGGGTAAAACCGTTAATGGAAAAAAAGCAAAAAAAATGGGACTCGCCGATGGCGTTTATCCTAAAGAGCGACTTCTTGGCATGGGGAAGGCGTGGCTTAATAAAAACAAGAAAAAACAAAGCCTAAAAGAATCTCTCTCTGATGTAGCGGTTGATAATTTCATTACTCGTAAGATTATTTTTCAAAAGGCCAGAGAAAGTGTTTTAAAACTCACTAAAGGTTTTTATCAAGCACCACTTAAAATTCTCGATACCATGGAAGCTGGAGCTTCAAAAAGTCGTACGTCTTATATGGCGATGGAAGCTCAAGCATTTGGTGAACTTTGTATTTCTGAGCAAAGTAAAAATCTTCAGCATATCTTTTTCCTTATGGAAGGCGCAAAAAAATACAATGGTCCTAAATCTGAGAAAGCTGTCTCAGCTCCAAGTAGAGGTGCTGTTCTAGGTGCCGGTACGATGGGTGGTGGTATTGCCTGGCTAATGAGTAACGTTAATATGTATCCTATAATGAAGGATATCAATAATGATGCTCTAGAACTTGGTCTAAAGCAGTCCTCTGCAATATATCGAAATGGAGTCAAAAAGAGAAAAGTTTCCTTTGAGGACTTTGAACAAAAACAAAGATCCATTACACCAACCACAAGCTACGAGGGATTTAAAAACGTAGATATGGTTATTGAGGCGATTGTTGAAAATCTCGATATAAAGAAAAAGGTTTTTGCCGATCTAGAAAAGCATATTACCGATGACTGTATCGTCGCGAGTAACACCTCCTCTCTCAAAGTGACGGATATGGCCCAAGCTTTTGAAAGGCCAGAGAGGTTTGCTGGTCTTCACTTTTTTAACCCGGTTAATAAGATGCCATTGGTTGAAATTGTTGCCCACGATAAAGTCGCTCCAGAAACACTTGAGGCACTTTATAAATTCGTTCTTAAAGCAAAAAAGACTCCGGTCCTCTGTAAAGATGGTCCTGGCTTTATTGTTAATAGAATTCTAATCCCGTATCTTAATGAGGCCAGTTATCTTCTTATGGAGGGCGTGCCTCCTCAAGATGTAGAAGAGGCCTGCCTCAACTTTGGTATGCCAATGGGGCCAGGAAGACTTTTAGATGAGGTTGGTTTAGATGTTGCAGCTAAAGTTGGAAAGATTCTTTATGATTCTCTTGGAGAGCGAGTGAAGCCAATTGATCTCAGTGACAAAATCACAGAGATGGGCTTTTTAGGAAAGAAAAATGGAAAAGGTTTTTTCCTTTATGATGAAAAAGGTAAAGAAACGGGTCCAAACCAAGACGTTATGAACCTTCTTCCTAAAAAGAAAGTTCATATGGATGAAATTGAAATTCAAAAAAGAGTATTTCTTCCAATGATCAATGAGGCAAGTATGATACTAGACGAGGGAATCGCCTCCACGCCGGCCGAGATTGATCTTGCTCTTATCTTTGGTATCGGATTCCCCCCATTTAGAGGAGGACTTCTTCGATACGCAGATAGTGAAGGTTTAGAGAGAATCACTAAAACAATTGAAGAGTATGCACAAAAAGTAGATGCTCAAAGATATGCCCTTTCAAGCTATCTTAAAAATCTTGCAGATAATAAAAAGAAATTCTACGACCTTTAATGCTTAGTCAGTTTTTCAAATATTTCTTTTCCTATATCTTTAGGGCCAAGACGAGGCAAAAACTCTTGTTCTTGGCCATTTTAGGTCTTTTTCTATCAAGCTTTTGTCTTTTGGTTCTCCAATCCAGTATGGGTGGACTACAAAGGAACTTGATTCAGAGAAGTAAATCTGTTCTCGGTCATGCTGTTGTTAGACTTTCACAAGAGGATGTTAAAAATTCTGAAAAAATTTTTAACAAACTCATATCCCTTAACTTGAAACCCCAAAAAGAACTTGAAATTGAACTTTTGGTGAAAAATGGGGCCTATATTACTCCGGTCATCCTCCATGGGGTGGATACTAAAACATTAGAAGCAGAGTTTTTAAAAGAGGCCGTAGTTCAAGAGCTCGTTTTACCTTATGATCTGGCCTTTAAAGTTAAAGCGATGACTGGAGATCAGATCCAACTGATCAGTCCTGGACACGTGGATTATTTCCTAGGGGAGCTTCCGCGCTCTCAAACTCTTGTGGTTGATGATCTGATTGAGACTAGGGTGCCTGAGGTGGACCTGTACCATGGTTTTACCAGAATAGAACTCGTTCAAAATTTAATCCGTGAACGTACTCTTAATAAAATTGTTATCTATGCTCCGATTGATCTCAAAAACCTCAAAAATGAACTCAAAGGCCTTGGAGGCACCGTGATTAGCTGGGAAGAGCTTAATAAAAACCTTGTTTGGGCGCTAGGAATAGAGTCCACGGTGATGGTTTTTCTGTTTGCATGTATGGCCCTTCTGGTTTCTCTTTGTATAACCTCCGGTCTCATGATCTTTTTCAATAAAATTAAAACCGATCTAGCCTCTTTTTGGATACTTGGGGCCTCTAAGGCAGAACTTGAAAAGTGCTCTAAGGTTTTTTTAGTGGGGATGAGTATCTTCTCCTGTGGTCTTGGAGTTTTATTTTCCATTCTTTTTTTACAAATCTTTGATTATTACGCTCCAAATATCATGCCGGATATTTTTGTCGATCGAAAAATTCCCATTCATATCACGCCCAAAGGAATCCTTATCTCTTTTAGCATTCCAACGATGATTTCTATTCTTTTTTCCTACCTCACTTTAGGCCAATTCACTAAAAATGAAGGCGATCTTTTCGAACAAATAAGGACTTACGGCTAAGTGCGTGACAGGCTTTTCTTCACGTGCTAATTCCTAGCTATGAATATAGATCTGCTCATCATTGGCGATGGCATAGCTTCCAAATTATTCCAATTTTACGCTCCCAAAGAGATGAAAATTATGGTGCTCTCAGATCCAGAGTTTGCACCTCCTTGTAGTTTCAATACAACGAGTGTGGTTTCTCTTTTTGGCACTAGAAAGGGATTAAGTGATTTAGGAGATCTCAATGTCGATTCTTTTAACGCCTTTGAAGACTTTATAAAAGAGCACGCTCCTCATGGAGTAGAAAAGGCCCTTCACTTTCACCTAGATCCCGAAGGCCCAGCTGCATTAATGAAGCGCTTTGGAAGTGCTAAGGCCATAGAGCAGCTCACCTCTCATATATCGCTACCTGAAAAAACCTTCATGGCCCAAGAGAACTCTTATACGGTTTACCCTAATGAATTTCTTTCTTGGCTTGATGAGCAAAATCATAAAAATCTCCCTCTTCTTGAAAAAAGAGTAATGAGTGTTCGACAATTCGAAAAAATGGATACTGGTTTTAGAGTGGGGGACGGCGAGAAAAGTATAACGAGTTCAAAAGTTCTTCTTTGTATGGGTGCTTACACCAAAATCTTTGAATCTCTTTTTGAGGAATATAAGGTAATTGAGCGATCAAAAATTGTCTCAGGGTCTTATCTTCATTTTCATCATGTAAACTGGGGAAAAGAAGATCTCATTTTTACCCTCCGAAAAACTAATCTTATTTATAGAGCAAATGATCAATCGCTTTTACTTGGAGGAACTCATGGCCCTGAGGGAATTCTTCTTCCTTATGTGCGAGAACTTAAAAATGATTATGAGTATTTTCAAAAGATTCTAGGATCTTACCTTCGTTGGCCTCGCTTTAAAAATGCAGAGATGATTTCTGGTATACGCCATAAAGGACAAAGAAGACGTCCTTTTTATGGCGAGCTTGATAAAAACCTTTTTGCTCTCATCTCTCTCTATAAAAATGGATTTTCTTATCCTTTTTTTATGGCACCCAAGCTGCATAAACTTATTTAGTTTTCGCCTTAGTTCTTAAAGAATTTTCTTTATAAACCGATCATAATTAATCAAAAGTTATTATTTTAGGTCTATAATCTATGCGATTTTACACAAATAAAATTAATCCAAAAATATGCACAAATGTGCTTATTGTAGATGATAACGATATCATGCTCGAAACTCTATCGGAATTTGTTTACAGTAAAAACCTAATTCCGCATACCGCAGAAAATGTAGACGAAGCTTTAGAAATTCTTATCTCAAGAAATATTGATTTTATTGTCACTGATCTTCATATGCCTGGTACTCCCATCAATGCCATCCTTGATTATCTTAAAGAAAATAAACTTCTTCATGTCATTCCAGTCATGCTCATCACCGCTACAAATTCATACACAGACCTTGTAATCGATTACATAAAGGAAGGGGTGACGGATGTTATTTTCAAACCAATTGATCTCAATTTACTTGATCGAAAGTTTGATAATATTATTCAAAGACGCTCTGAAATGGATGAGGCCTTTATTGAAAAATGTCAAAAAATTTTAAAAGATGTCATTAATCTGACTAGTCATGAAATCAATAATCCACTCACCATCACATATGCCAATCTGGAATATCTTCAAAGTGCTATTCAAAATGATTATCATAATAAAGAAGTGGTAATTGAAAGACTTGAACAGCTAGTTAAAAACGTTGAGGATATTGAAAAGAAAGTATCAAAAATGACTGATATCGATCTAGAGACCATTTTGAGCCTTGATTTGGAAAACAATGTTCTTGGAATTGATGAGGCCAAAAAGAAGCTTGCAAGTAACCAAGACTTTTTTGTCTGGCAAAAACAATATGAGCTTGGCTTTGATACTATTGATAAACACCATAAAAAGCTTGTGAGCTATATTAATCAGATTCACGAAGCTTTCACTGCAGGTGACCCAGTGCAAGAAGTCAAAAAAATCTTTGAAGAACTTCTTAAATACACAGAATATCACTTTGAGTTTGAAGAAAAGATTTTTCATAAAATAGGCTATAATCAAGCCGATGAGCATATTAAAAAACATCATAGTTTTGAAAAAAAGATAAGAGACTTTATGACTGATTATGAGAAAAACTACGATAACCCAAAGTTTGAGCAAGTCGTGACTCTATTTCTCAAGGATTGGCTTCTAACCCACATTCTTGTGGAAGATCGAAAATACACCTCTGCATTTATCGAATTCGGCATGGATCATTATTGAAATTGGTGGTGCTAGCTAGATTCGAACTAGCGACCTGGAGGATATGAATCTCCCGCTCTAACCAACTGAGCTATAGCACCACTATGAATTCGTACTTTTATCATCAAGTACCTGATTAAGCAAAGAAATTTGTTTTATGCCAAGCAAAATATTAATCTTCTATGGTCTTGTACAGGTCTTTGTTTTCGTTAAAATCCTTGGCCAGGTTGTTCATAGTCTGCTCGCACTCCTTTCCGTAGGCCTTTTTGGACGTAACTTCTTTAATGCACTTTAGCATTTCTCTGTTTGCCTCTCCAGCATCACTGAATTTACCGTAAACCTTACTAGAACACTTATCCTCAAAAGTTTTAGCGCAGGCTTTTTGCAAAGTTTTAGTCATTTTATTCCCCAAAAAATTATCAGGATGCCCTCTTTTTACCATGGCCGCACATTTATCTGAGACCTGGGTGCCAAGATCTTTGAGACAGTTTATATCTCTACCAGCACAGGCCTGCTGTACTTGAGTAACGCAATCATTGGAATTGGTATCGACCATCTTTTTCACTTCTTTTTCTCGACACTCATGTGAAAGTTTACCTAAGTTCTTGGAGAGACACTCATCCTTGCTAGAAGCAGATGCCTCACAAATTTTCTTTATTTCTTCATCGCATTTGTCTTTCTTTTTGGTTGTCTCATCTTCCGAAAAGGCATTGAAATTTCCAAGAGTGAAGAATAAGCAGAATAAGCAGAATCTATTGAACATATCGTCCTCCCAAATTCATTTTAATACAGTTGCAGATTTTAACAAAATGCCAAATTTTAGACGGATGATATTACTCAATTAAATTTATTGAGTTTTATTTAAAACTAATACTTTATAAGGAAATCCGAGATCTTCACATTTTTCTCATTTTAAAAAATGGGTTTTAATTTATAATGGAGATTATGAAATATAGTGTTATATCCCTGATTTTTATCTGTTTTTTCATTTTGCCCGCTCATGGAGAATTAAATTCCAACAAAGGCAAGACCTGTGGGGACGCTCCCACCACTTACGAAGAGACCAACAGACAAAAGATGGAGGACTATATATCCAAAGATCGCTCGGGCGATCAACAGCGCTTAGAGGATCTTAGAAAAAAACTAAGTAAAAAAAGAGATGAGCTCTCTGGCCTCAAGACCTCAGGCAGTGGGATTTCAGGTGGAAAAAATACAAATGCTGGCAATCAGGCAAAATCAATGCAGGCAAGTGCGCAAAGAGCAACTGCTCTAAAAAATGAGATCACTCAGCTTGAAACTCAAATTAAAAACCTCGAGGCACAGATCAAAACAAAAGAAGAAAGCTATGCAAATTATCAAAAGGAGATCAAGGAGGAAAGAGAGTTTGAAAATAAATTCAAAAAGAGTTTTCAATGGTATTCCCTAGCAATGGAAGGATATACCGAAGAGGAATATCAATCTAAAAATGCTATGTATGATCTTTTCCTTATGGCCTTAGCCGACGTTGCAAAAAATCACCTATCTTGTTCGAGTGTCACTCATAGTGGAACTGTTACAGCAACTGATATTGGAGGGGCCTTCGGAAGCGGTCGTATCAACTCATCTTCCGGCCTTAAATCAAAAAGTTTTGATTTTACTTCAAGCTACCCAATATCTCTCACTATGTGGAAAGGGGCTAGTGGAGCCTATCTTCTTGCCTATTTAGACTACCTAAAAAAATACAATGCAGATACCGGTTGCTCTGAAAATAGGTTTGCTGAATCAAGACGTAAGCGAGCCTGTTCAGATCAATTAAACACTTTTTGCCAAGGAAAAGACAGTAAGACAACTTGCTTTGATAAATATAAATCAAACCTACCTTCTATGTGCAGTGGTTACACTTCCTCTGATTTAGCCACAGAGGATTATGAAGAGCAGCAGGGAAGTATTGCGCAAGCTACGGAGCTTTTTGATGAGCTAACCATCGTTACCGGCAGTAAAGAGTACATGGCAAAACAATATGAGGATCTCTTGGAGCTTGTGATTAAACAAGCAGAGGATGAAGCCGAGGATAAAATGGATGCTGTAAAAGCAGCACTCGAAGAATATGAAACAGCAAAAGTAGATGAGAAAGGTTGGTGGACGGCCTGGGTTGTGAGCATGATCATTTTGGGAATTGGAATAGCATTGACGCTTGCAATTTTTACTTTACATTTCGGTATAACTCTGGTGACAGTTGCTACTGTCGCTGTGATCGTTACCTCTGTAGGGTATTATGGTTTCGCTATGCCTAGGATGCAAGACGCTATAGAAGAGTCATATAAGGCATTTAGAACCTATCAGGTTACGTGTAATTACAGTGAAGCAGCCTCTAAGTTTAGCTATTTTCAAAAACCTGAGATTAGAGAAAAAATAGTTGAAAGTGCTCCGCTTGAAAAAAGATCAAAGATAGAGTTTTTATTGAATCATATTTTTCCAGTCGCCGAAGCTGCAGGAACGAGCACAACTGATATGAAGAAAAAAGCTGGACTCATAGAATATGATCCTTCAATCGGTGGTTTTAAATTTTTTACTAACATGCAAAGGGCCGTTATGGAAGCTATGACTCATGATGTAACCATTCAGAAACCTCAGGTTAATAATAATTATTACTATACTCTCAAGGGCAGTACTGAGGATGACGATGATGATGACGACGACGATGACGATGATCTAGATTCATCAGTCATTATGGAAATAGATTCAGATAAGTTCAAAGGAGTGCCTCACGCAGAGATAAGGGAGCAATATTTCATCAATGTAGGTGTTGCGATTAAACTAGCAAAGGCACAAATGGAGCTTGCTACGGGATTAGCTAGTTCGAGACTTAATATCTATAGAGATCTACTTGATAAAGTGAATGCAAGATATAAAGGAGATGCAGTCGTTAAAAATAGTAAAGAAGGATCTGCTGAAAAAAAAGTAAGTCAAAACTGTATGAGTAAAGGTTCGGGTGGTACGGTTTCCCCTGTACCGTGTTCGAGTTGTGCAGGAAAATGTTCGAACTCATTTACGATGGGAACTATAAAGCAAACACCACAAACTGCACATCTTCACGCCTTTGACAAATATGTCTCTGCCAGGTTTAGTGGCGCTAGTGAAGAGGCCCAGTTAGGGGCCATGTCCGAAGTTTCAAGACAAGCTACCGCTTTTAGAAAAGAAAGAGAGGCCAAACTAGAGGCGAATCCTCTTTCGAAATCAGTTGCAGAAAGCTTTTTGGATGACTCCATCGTTGAGGCAGGTGAGCTTCATGCAGCATCAGGTATCAATGGTGGGGGAACCTATAGAGGTGCCATGATGGATGCAGGCCTAATCAAAGGACCCAGTGCGAATCGCTACAGGTTCGGAAGAGCAGGAGAGGATGAGGAAAATAAAGAGGGTGAAGAAAAAGAAGGCGAAGGAGTTGAAGAGGAAAAAGTTGTCGCAAAAGTGAATCCAAAAGTTGCTCCAGATAAGAAAAAAGAAGAAAAGAAAAAGAAGATAGGTGATAACGAGGTTGAGTTAGATTTTGACCTTGATTTTGAGCTTGATGAAGAAATGGGAGAGGAACTCACCCTCGAGGATCTTAATTTCTCTGATCCAAAAGTAGCAGCAAAAAGAAGAGAGGAAAACAAGCTTTTCCTTGCAAAGCCTATTGAGGAGGTTGTTAATGATGCCCCAGAGAGTTTGTGGGACATCATTAGTGAGACCTATCAGGTTCGAGGTTACCGCGTTCTAGGAATCAGATAATCCTAGTAAACACCATAAGCAAGCATTGCTTCAGCGACTTTTATAAAGCCCGCGATATTTGCACCTTTAACATAATCGACATAACCATCTTCTGCGCCATGGGCGACACAGTTTTTATGTATATCATTCATGATCACTTTTAGCTTTTGATCGAGGTCTTCTTGTGTCCAACTCATTCGCATAGAGTTTTGTGTCATTTCTAAACCACTGATGGCAACACCACCAGCATTGGCCGCTTTACCTGGGCCAAACAGAATTTTGCGATCAATAATAAGTCTTACGGCCTCTGCCGTTGTTGGCATATTTGCCCCTTCAAAGACTCCCCTCACTCCATTTTCAATCATTATTTTTGCATCATCGAGATCAATTTCATTTTGAGTCGCACATGGAAAGGCAAGGTCTGCTTTTACACCCCACGGTTTTTGTTCCGGAATAAATTCTATATTGTATTTATTGCAAATTTCTTTAAGACTTTTTCGATTATGCTTAATTTCAGCAATATATTGAATTTGTTCAAGGCTAATTCCCTCTGGAATATGAATATAACCAGTACTATCGCTAAGAGTAACAACCTTTGCACCAAGTTCAATGAGTTTTCTCGCAGCATACTGCGCCACGTTGCCGCTTCCAGAAATAAGACAAGACTTCCCATGAAAGTCTTCACCTATATGGGTAAGAACATTTTGAGTGAAGTAAATCAAACCATAACCGGTGGCCTCAGTTCTAATTTTAGATCCACCATACTCAAGACCTTTACCGGTTAGTACTCCAACAAACTTATTATTTAGTCTTTTGTACTGACCGTAAAGATAACTAACTTCTCTTGCTCCAACACCAATATCTCCCGCTGGGATATCTGTATTTTCACCAATATGCTTTGAGAGTTCCGTCATATAGGACTGACAAAATCTCATAATTTCACGATTGGACTTTCCTTTAGGATCAAAGTCAGCGCCACCTTTACCTCCACCTAGTGGTAGAGTGGTAAGACTATTCTTTAGAATTTGCTCAAACCCTAAGAATTTTAACACGGATTGGGATACTGTTGGGTGAAAGCGTAATCCACCTTTATAGGGACCAATTGCGTTGTTAAATTGAACTCGGTAACCTCGATTGACTTGGACTTCACCGCGGTCATCCTCCCAGGCCACTCGAAAGCTAATGATTCGATCTGGTTCGACCATTCGCTCTAAAATTTTTCCATGGTAGTATTTGGGATGCTCTAGGACGAATGGAATAACGCTTTCGACTACCTCCTCAACAGCTTGGTGGAACTCAAGTTCACCAGGGTTTTTTTCAATAAGATGATCCATAAACTCTTTTTTATATTCTTCTGGGGAAACCGGAAGTTCTCTCGCTTGGTAGGGCATTAATTCCTCTCTTAAATTATAGATTTCAAGGATAATAGAACGCTTCGAAGAAATAAGTCCATATACTTTTTAGGTACGGAGATTCCTGATTGAAACTATTGAAACTTCCCTTATAATAAAAAGATGAAAAAAAAGAAGCACTTTCAAAAGAAAAAATTAGGTCCTGCTTACATTCAAATATTTTTTGGGCTTTGCCTCGTTCTCTTTGTCTATTTGAGACTTCAAGGGGTTCATAATTTAGATGAGTTTAAATCCTTTGCTTTAAAAAGACCTTGGCTGGCAAATGCCCTTGGAATTAAAAAAAGAGATGCGCTTCTTGAGGCCCAAAAAAAGAGTCAGGGTGTTCTCCAAAAGCTCAATGCTCGCGATCAAATTAAAAAAGACGCTACTAATCTCTCACTCAATTTTGCAAAATTTTATACACAAAAGGAGTGGAGTTCTCTACACGATCTGATTCAGACCGATATTTCTAAAGAAGATTTTGTGGAGGCCCAAAAGCTAAAAGAAATCTATTGGCGGGATCCAGAGATGGCCGCCAATATCAGAGAAGAAATAATTAAGCGATCAGGGCTTCGCTTAATTAAGGTTGAATGGATTGATGAGAATAACCTTCAGGCCGTTTTTCAAAAAAATTCTTTATTAGTTAAAAAAGCGCTACCTAAGCTAGACGAAATTGAAGGCTCTGCAACGATGGATGCGACTCAAATTGAAACGGCAACGGGTGAAATACTTCTTGAGAAGTTACAAAATAATGCTGTTGAAGTTGAATCCGAAGAGATCACTCTAAAGACCATTAACCAAAATGGGAAGTGGCTTTTTTTATATCCAAATGAATAAACCTGTAAAAGCTTTTAATCTTTGTTATCTTTTTAATAAAGAGGATTTTGAATACGCCTTTTATGTAAACCAGAGAATTTTTTCAAAATCGAAGGTAGGGCCAAATTTTAAACTTCACTTTCCCCATCTCACTTTGTTTCAATGGTATGGTCACAATCCGGATTTGCATCATTTAAAAGAAGAAATGAAACCTGTGAGGCTTGAGTTTACAAAAATTTCATTTTTGAATGATATCATTTCTCTCGATTGTCTTTTAAGTGAGGAGCTAAAGGTACTTCAAAAGAAGCTTTCTGCCATCCTTAAAAATGATATCCAAACTCCAGAAAGCCCGGAGTCATGCTTTGTAGGAAAAGTTCATAAAGAAACAGTCGATTATGTTTTTGCTTTTTCTCAAAAAGATTATGATCCTCATATTACTTTAGGCAAAGGATTTTTTGATGAACGGTCCTTAGAGATTCCGCAAGGAATAATGCCAAAACATTGGGCAATTTCTCAGATGGATGATTACAATACAGTGCCATCTTCTTTTTTGACTTACTTAAGTTTTTGATTGGTGGCCTTTAATCTTTTTGCAAGTAAACGAGACATATTCATGGCAATTACCGCAAAAATCTTTGCTTTTTTAGGGTACAAAGCAAGAAGGTCATTCTTATCAATAGAAAGAACATCACAACTTGTCTCTGCAATAACATCTGCACTTCGGGGCTCGTCAATGAGAGAGGTTTCCCCAAACATATCACCTTCGTGAAGTTTGGTGATATAGAGTACTTGACCATCGGGAAGCCTTTTATTGACATCGGCCACTCCCTTTAAAAGAATAAATACGTCATCTCCTTGATCCCCATCTTTGATGATAAGATCTCCTTTTGAGAAAAGGAGGACATGACATTTTTGAATAATATATTCTATTTCATCATCATAGAGATCAATAAAAAGCGGACAAGATTTTATAAGTTCAACTGCAGACATAGGAATTCATCGGTCTAAGGGGATTCTTCAATTTAATTTATTTAGCCTTTGGAGACAATTATTTACTGCCCTGTTGGAGTTGTGATATTGTCCTTTCTAATTAAGGAAATCTTGATGAACATTTTTGTACTTTTATTAGCTCTATTTGTTTACTCATGTGCGAGAGCACCACTTGAGAACAAAGAAATGGCCTTGCGAAAACTTGATGCACCTCCAAGTTCCTTTAGCGATGATTTAGATATAAAGCCTTTTCTGGAAGGGATTAGGGATTCTATAAAGCAACTTAAGAGTAACGAAGCACGTTTTGGAGAGTTTCAATTTGGTGAGCGCGTGATTTATAAAGAGGATTATATCAAAGGTCTGGAGAATTTAATTCAAAAATCCAAAAATAAAGATAAACAATTCGTCCTGGATTATATCCGAAATAATTTTGATTTTTATGAAGTCTATGGAAGAGATAAACCTGGTGAAATTCTACTAACAAGCTATTTTGCTCCATTGTATAATGGCCGAAAAAAAGCAGACAAAACCTATTCTCAGCCGCTCTATAAACTTCCAAAAGATCTTGTTGAGGTTTCTCTCAAAGACTTTAAAGAGAATGAAGATTATAATCTTAATTTTGAGGAAGTTGAAAAAAACTATGTTTTAGGGAGACTTGATCCGGATGTTAATGATCGAGGAGCAAGAAGAGTTTTTCCTTATTATAGTCGAGAACAAATTGACATGGACGAAGTTCTATCGGGAAGAAAACTTGAAATAGCCTATGTCGATCCTGTTGATGCTTTTTTCCTTCAGATTCAAGGCTCTGGTGTGATCCGTCTTAAAGATGGTCAATTATGGACCCTTGGTTATTCCGGTCAAAATGGAAGAAAATATGAGGCCATAGGTAAGTTCTTACTCGATAAAATACCCGTTGAGGAAATGAGTATGGGTAAAATTGAGGATTATTTGAGAAGCCTTAATATGTTTGATCAGTATAAGTTTATGGCAAAGAACCCATCCTACGTATTTTTTAGAAAAATAGACGGAAGACCCATAACGACACTAGGCACACGCGTTGTGGATGGAAGAACAATGGCCACCGATGCCAAATTTTTTCCTAAAGGTGCTATTGGTTTTCTCCAAGTTAAGGAGGAGGATTTTAAGATCAATCGCCTCGTTCTTGACCATGATACCGGGGGAGCGATCTATGGTGGTGGCCGGGCCGATCTTTTTTGGGGTATCGGCAAAGAGGCACAAAAGATGGCGGGCCCATTTAGAAAGTTCGCTAAACTCTATTTTCTTGCCCCTCGCTAGAAAAATTTTCCATTTTTAATTAAGAACTATTAAATTCTAGGCATTTTGACGTTCTGACTCGATAAATAGGGTAGTCTTTTATTTAAGGAGTTCCTATGAGCGAAGAAAGAAGAAAAACATCCCTAGTAAATAAAAATTTTCAGCTCAAATTCATTAGTTTTTTTATTGGGTTCTTCTTTTTAAACTTTGCTGTCACTTTGATCCTCGTCAATCTAAGCTTCATTCAATTAGATGGAATTCAGGATATTGTAGGAGGACAGATGAGCGAATCCGTTTCTAAATTTATTAATCATCAGCTCCTAAGACTTAATATTGTTCTCTCTCTAGGGGCTCTGGTGACCTTGTTTCTCACTTTTGTTGGAGGGCTATGGTTATCCAATAAAGTCGCAGGCCCTATTCATCGAATTATTTTTCAAATGGATGAAGTCATTAGAACTGGTCGCACCCAAGGTTTTCGTATTCGAGAGGATGATTTTTTTAAAGAACTTCCCGAAACTCTGAACGAATACACCTCTCATATTGAAAACTCAAAGGACTCCAAAGTATCTTAATTAGCGCACAGCGCTTTTCAATTAAGATTAAATAACGCATATCAGTGATATGCACTCGAAGTATGCCGCCCAATTCTTATCTCATCTGAAGCATTTTATGAATGCTCATGATTTATTTCCTAAAAATAGGGCATTGATTGCTGTGAGTGGAGGGCTAGATTCCATGGCCCTTCTTTGGTGTTTTCATAAAATCATGCCCCATAAAATTCACGTCCTTCATTTAAATCATGGTACGAGATCAGAAAATGGTGAGGAAGAAGAGCTTGTTCAAAAATTTTGTGAAAAAAATAGGATACCTTTTTCTTTGAAAAGAGTTCAGCTTAACTCTCAATGTACCAACTTTGAGGCAATTGCTAGAGAAGAAAGAAAAAGGTTTTTCTTAGAGCACGCTCAAAGAGGTGACCTTATTTTTACCGCTCATCATTTGGATGATTCCTTTGAATGGTCTCTTATGCAGCAATTTAAAAGCTCCAATCCAGAAGCTTCTCTAGGTATTCCCCTTAAAAATGGAAAATATGCACGTCCATTTCTTTGTGTCTCAAGAAAACATATTTCGAGATTAGTGAAGAATGAAGACATTTCTTTTAGAGAGGATCCAAGTAATCTTAATCTTAACCATGAAAGAAACTTTATTCGGCATCAAATTATAGCACCCCTTAAAAAACGATTTCCGAAATACCTTAAGCATTATGTCCATAGACAAAATCAGCTTATTGAAAAAAAAGAAAAAAGAAATCAGGAAATTGAAGTTTTTAAATCGGATTTTGGAGCCCTCTTTATTCACAAAGATCTTAAAGATGACTTTCTTGGAGCACGAGACGAATTACGAAATGAAATTCATCGGCTCTCCTATAGCGAAAGAGGACTGATCATTGATCAGCTTGATAAATTGATTCAAAGTAAAAAAGATCACAAAAAAGGACCTTTAAGTTTTTCAGGAGGCGTCAAGGCCTATATGGAGACAGGTCTCATCTATCTTACGAATCAGGGCTTTGAAAGTAGGAAGTTTGAAAACGTAACCGAAAAAATGGTTCAGTTTAACGATTGCCAAGTTGCTTATCCCCGCATTTTTTTTACGAAAAACCCCGGAGAATTGGAAAAAAAGCTCCCTAGTCTTAAAAAAGGAGATGGAGTTTACGAAGAACTTAAAAATGAGCTTATTCGAAAAGGGTATTATTGCCAGTCCCTAACCAAGGTCTTTAAGGCCTTGGGTAAAAAGAGTGTCGTCTTTGGTTCCATTTTTCCTAATCGATAATTTTAATAAATTGCTCAGATGGAAAACGTACTCGAGGTGAAAAGATTCCGTTTTTTGCCCTTTTCCCTGCACCGATCACCATGCAAATTTCACTTTGTGAATCAAGCCCAAGAAGTTTAGAAATCTTTGGTGGATCAATTCCTTCCATAGGACAAGAATCATAGCCATTTGCCCTTAACGCCAGCATAAGATTTTCACAGCCTAGAGCACAAGTTTTATGGGCCCAGACTCGCATATCGGCCTTACTGGAGGGTGCGTATCCGGCGACATCCCCTTTGAGGCTTTGTAAAAAGAGAAGAATCTTTTTGGTAAACCCAAACCAATTAAGAAAGCCTTGGTAATAGGCGAGTTTTGCGATTTTTTTATAATAGAGATAGGCCCCTTTGGGAGGACGTTTTTCTTGAGAATCAAAAATCTCTAGCATCTGTTTTCTATTCTTATCCCAGGTTCCTAGTTTTGCGACAGCGACAATAAGGGATGGAGCCGTTCGAGCGGCAGATTGACTGAGACAATATTCTTTAAGTTTTTGAAGCTTTTGTGGGTTTTTTACCCAATAAAACTCCCACGGTTGAAGGTTACTCGAATTAGGAGCGAGAAGTGCTAATTCTAGACATTTCTTGACAACCTTGTCATCTAGAGGCTCATCCTCAAAGACTCTAACGCTTCGCCTCGCTTCAACGACCTGAGCGAAAGCTTCCGCATCATGATTTGGTGCTGGCTCCCTATAACCTGTATCAGGTATTTTTTTTAGAATGTCTAAATCACCCATAACTTTCTCCTATGAAACCATTAGCATGCGCCAACTTATAAAGCTTTAGACGTTGCAAAAGGGCAAAATATTACCTCGCGTCGTTTAAGTTGGTGTATATTCATTTATAAGACGGTTTAACTTGTATTAATTTGATTTCAAAATATAATATAAGATAACGAAAAGACTCAGTTTTTAAGGAAACTCATGAAACAGCAACAAAAGACCCTGACACTCTGGATTGTTGTCATTTTAATGATGGCCGTAATTGCCAAAGTTGTATCTGAAAATAAGACAGCATACAAAAACATTACGTACTCAGAGTTTATCCGTGCTGTACAAGCCGGACATGTTAAAGAAGTTACCTTTAAAGGTAAAAATGAAATCATTGGCCAATTCAAACCGACCTATGAAAATGAAGCTCGATTTAGATTAACGGGTAATACCGGAGACCCTACTTTTAAAATTTTAAAAGAGAATAACTTAATCCCTAATTACGAGGAGGAGGAAAAGCAACCGCTCTTTACTTCTATTCTCATTAATTGGGGACCAATGATCCTTCTCATTGTTATCTTCTATTTCTTTTTGCGGCAGATTCAGTCTGGTGGTGGAAAAGCGATGAGCTTTGGAAAATCACGGGCAAAAATGCTTAACGCCAATGAGAAAAAAGTGACCTTTGCTAATGTTGCCGGAATTGATGAGGCAAAAGAAGAGCTTGTAGAAGTTGTCGACTTTCTAAAAGATCCCAAAAAATATACGCAACTTGGTGGAAAAATCCCTAAAGGGGTTATCCTTGTAGGACCTCCCGGTACTGGAAAAACTCTTCTTGCAAGAGCAGTAGCAGGTGAAGCGGATGTTCCTTTCTTCTCTATCTCAGGTTCCGACTTTGTTGAAATGTTCGTGGGGGTAGGTGCTTCAAGGGTTCGTGACCTTTTTGAGCAAGGGAAAAAGCATGCTCCATGTATTATTTTTGTGGATGAAATCGATGCCGTAGGTCGACATAGAGGTTCTGGGCTGGGCGGTGGACACGATGAGAGAGAGCAGACTCTCAACCAACTTCTGGTCGAGATGGATGGTTTCGAATCGAATGAGGGTGTTATCCTCATTGCGGCAACAAATAGACTCGATGTACTCGATCCTGCTCTATTAAGACCTGGACGATTTGATAGACAAGTTATGGTTGGTCCTCCTGATGTGAGAGGACGAGCTGGAATTCTAAAAGTTCACACCAAAAAGACACCTCTTGCTGAGGGAGTTGATCTCGAAGTGATTGCCAAAGGAACCCCAGGTTTTACTGGAGCTGACCTAGCAAACCTCGTTAACGAAGCAGCTCTTATGGCCGCTCGAAAAAACAAAAAAAGTCTCGAGATGGTTGATTTTGAAAATGCCAAAGATAAAGTTCTCATGGGGCCTGAAAGAAAATCTATGGTGATTTCAGATAAAGAAAAACGAGTAACGGCCTATCACGAAGCGGGGCATACTCTTGTTGGTCTTAAGCTACCTCACACTGATCCTATTCATAAAGTTTCTATCATTCCTCGAGGAGGAGCACTTGGTGTGACTCAAACTCTTCCAAATGAGGATATGTTAAACCTCACTAAAGAAAGGGCAAAAAACTTTATTTCTTTTCTTATGGGTGGTCGATGCGCTGAAGAACTTGTTTTTAACGAGATCACCAATGGTGCAAGTAATGATATAGAAAGGGCCACTCAACTGGCTTACTCGATGGTTTGTGATTGGGGGATGAGTGAAAAACTTGGTCCCATTAATTTCAAAAAGAGTACA
>CBDUBC010000031.1:0-26202 GCA_965365285.1 uncultured bacterium | reverse complement strand
AGCGTTGGAGAAATGGCCGAGCTCACTGGTGGTGCAAGAATAGATCTGGCTAAAGCTCCTGTTAAATACCCAGGTCTAACTCCTTTTGAACTTATGATTTCCGAATCTCAAGAAAGAATGACAGTTGGTGTTCCTGCTGAAAAATGGGAAGAGTTCTCAGATCTTGCTAAAAAGAGAAACGTAGATGCATGTAATCTTGGTGAATTTACAGATTCAGGATTTCTGGAAGTTCAATATAATGAAAAGGCAGTCGCTCATCTTGATCTTGATTGGCTCCACGGCTCCCTTCCTCAAATGAATTTAGAGGCGACATGGAGTGGGCCAAAACTTAGAAAAAGTTGGAATAATATTGATCGAAGAGTGGCGATGCCTAACGAAGTAAAGCCTATTCTACTTAAACTTCTTTCTACTCCAAATATTGTTTCTAAAGAAAGCTGGGTCAGAAGATATGATCACGAAGTTCAAGCTTCCACTCATATTAAACCTTTTGTGGGTGAAAACGCAGATGGACCAGGAGATAGTGGTGTAATTTGGCTTGCTCCACATGGTGGATCTCGTGAAAACGGTGTGAGTATCGGTTGTGGTATGAACCCTAGAGTCAGTCAATTTGATGGTTACTATATGGCCCAATTTGCTGTAGATGAGGCGGTTCGAAATGTTGTCGTTTCAGGTGGTGATATTGATCATCTTTGTCTTCTCGATAACTTCTGTTGGCCAGATCCCGTGAAGACTGTAAAGAATCCTGATGGAGACTATAAGCTGGCCCAACTCGTGAGAACTTGCGAAGGGCTCTATGATATCTGCCTTGAATACGGGACACCGCTTGTAAGTGGTAAAGATAGTATGAAAAATGATTTTAGAGGAAAAAATAGAAAAGGAGAGCCTCTAACTATTTCTATTCTTCCAACTCTTCTTGTTACGGCCATGGCCAAAACAGATATTCGATACACAGTGACAAGTGAATTTAAAAATCAAGGCGATCTTGTTTATGTAATTGGAAAGAAAACAGAAGGTCTCGCTGCTAGTGAACTTTGTGAGCACTTCAAAATTGAAGATGCCAAGCTTCCAGAAATTGATATCACAGCTAATAAGGAAATGTATCGAACCTATACCAAGGCACTTCAAGAAGGTCTGATTCAGTCTGGTCACGATATTAGTGATGGAGGTTTTCTTTGTGCGGTAGCCGAATCTTGTATCGGAGGAAGAATGGGGGCCGAACTGAATATCAAGAGCACTCGAAATTGGGATGATCTCTTTAATGAAGGCCCAGGACGATTTGTTGTTTCAGTTAAAGCAGAAAATCAAAAGCGTTTTGAAGAACTCTTTAAGGGAATTGATTTTGAACAGGTTGGTCAAACAACTCATGATAAAAACCTTGTTCTCAATCTTAACGGTCATAAAACCTCTTGGTCTGTGAATGAGCTCGTTTCGAGCTTCAAAAAGGAGCTTTAAGATGAGCATTAAGTTTTTAATTTTAACTGGTGACGGTATCAACTGCGAAAGAGAAACGGCTAAGGCTTTTATTAATGCTGGTGCGGAAGCTGAGATTATTCACGTCAACGATCTTTTGGAAAATCCAAGTGCATTAAAAAACTATTCAGGGATGGCGATACCAGGTGGTTTCTCATTTGGGGATGAACTGGGTAGTGGTCAAGTTCTTGCTCTTAAAATTAAGCATGGACTTAAAGAAGCTTTTGATGAATTTGTCGCCGATAAAAAACCTATTATTGGTATCTGTAACGGATTTCAAGTTCTTGTTAAACTGGGACTTCTTCCTTTTCCTCTTGAAGACCGAGTCATGGCCCTTGCTGCTAATGAAAGTGGTCATTTTATCAATCGATGGTCAACATTAAGGACAAACAGAGAGTCTGTTTGTGAGTGGACGAAAGGTTTAGAAAATGAATTTGAACTTCCTGTGCGACATGGTGAAGGACGAGTCGTTTTTAAAATAGGTGAAGAAGAAAAAATCTTTAATCAATTGGTTAAAAATGGACAGATTCCATTTACCTATACTGAAAACTTCAATGGAAGTTATCAATCTATTGCAGGGGTTTGTGACCCAACAGGATTGATCCTTGGAATGATGCCTCACCCTGAGGCCTATGTTTTCGAGGCCACAGCAAAAGTTAAAAAAGCAGACCCTTTTGCTAAAGCTCCAGGACAAAAACTATTTGATAATATCGTAGAATTTTTAAAGAGAAGGTAATTTATGAACGTAACGATTAAAAAAGCACTTCTAAGTGTTAGTAACAAAGAAAACCTTGATAAGCTCGCCAAGGCACTTGATAAGTGTGGAGTTGAAATCGTCAGCTCAGGCGGTACGGCGAAATACCTTACGGATCTTGGAATTAATGTCACTCCTATTCAAAAGGTAACAGGGAATCCTGAAGCTTTTGGAGGAAGAATGAAAACTCTAAGTTTCCAAGTCTCAAGTGGTCTTCTTTTTAGAAGAGATCATGATGAAGACCAAAAGCAGGCAAAAGAGCTTGGGATTGAGGCCATTGATCTTGTCGTTTGTAATCTCTATCCTTTCGAAGAAGTCTTAAAGAAAAACTCAGACCTTGATACCCTGATTGAAAATATCGATATCGGGGGACCAACCATGGTAAGGGCCGCTGCTAAAAATTATAAGCACGTGACCATAGCAACCAAACCTTCTCAATATGAGGCACTTATAGCTGAACTTGAAAAAGGTGGAGAGACGAGTTTTGAGCTTAGAAGAGATTTTGCTCTTGCTGCGTTTGAGCATACTGCTCGTTATGACAGCATAATATCCGCAGCTTTAGAGGAACGTTTTGAAAAAACTGAAAAGACAATTACTCTGTCTCCAGATTCTGCAAGTATTCTTCGATATGGAGAAAACCCACACCAAAAAGCCTGGGTTTATAAAAACTCTCTAACGGAAGGACTCGCTAGCGCCACTCCTATTCAAGGAAAAGCACTTAGCTATAATAACCTTCTTGATGCCGACGCCGCTTGGAGATCTCTTTCTGATCTCGCAAGATTTGCTCAAAATAAAAATGAAAAATTTGGTGTAACAATTATTAAGCACTCTAATCCATGTGGAGCGGCCCTTAGTCATACCCAAGAGAAAGCTCTTGAAATGGCCTGGATGGGTGATCCGGTTTCTAGCTTTGGCTCAATCATTTGTTTTACTCATGAAGTAAGTGCTGAGTCCGCAAAATGGCTAGGAGATAAATTTGTTGAAGTCATTATGGCCCCAAGCTTTTCTTCTGAAGCTCTAGAACTTTTTTCTAAAAAGAAAAACTTAAGACTTATTCCTATTAAGCCTCATCTTGAAGATCATAAGGAAGCGATGATTCGATCCATTTCAGGTGGATGGCTGGTTCAAGAAGAAGATAACGCCATGGATGTGGAGTTTCAGCAAGTGACTAAAAATCAATTTGATCAAAATAAAGTAGAGCTTGCTCAATTTGGTACACTCGTTACTAAGCATCTAAAAAGTAATGCGATCGCACTTGTGAGAAGAACAGCAGATGGCCTTGAGCTTGTGGGGGCAGGTATGGGAAATCCAAACCGACTCATCAGTCTTGATCAATCGGTGAATAAAGCAAAAGAAAATAAAGTAGACGACTTCTCGGAACTCGTTCTGATTAGTGATGCCTTTTTTCCATTTAGAGATAATATTGATCTTGCCAATAAAGCAGGAATTAAATTTGTTGTTCAACCTGGTGGATCGATTCGAGATGAGGAAGTCGTTGAAGCATGTAACGAATTTAATATGGCCATGGTGTTTACCGGTACAAGACACTTTAGACACTAAGAAGGATATAATATGAGTATTACTTATAAAGACGCAGGCGTTGATATTGAAAAAGGGGATGCCCTTGTCGATAAGATTAAGCAAAAAGTTCAATCCACCTATGGGAAAAGAGTTCTTGAAGGAGTTGGGGGATTTGCTTGTCTTTATGATATGGGAGATCGATTAATTGCTGCTGGAACGGACGGAGTTGGTACGAAGCTAAAAATAGCTCAACAACTTAATAAACACGATACGATCGGTATTGATCTCGTTGCCATGTGCGCTAATGATATCCTTTGTACTGGAGCAAAAGGTCTCTTTTTTATGGACTACCTTGCTACCGGGAAATTGGACCTTGAAGTGAGTGAAGCTCTTATTGATGGCGTGGTCAATGGCTGTAAGCAAGCTTCTATGGCCCTCATTGGTGGAGAAACGGCCGAAATGCCTGGTCTCTACGGTGAAGGAGAGTATGATCTTGCTGGTTTTGCTGTAGGAGAGGTTGATAAAGATAAAGTTTTAGATGGAAAGAAAATCTCTGAGGGCGATACCATAATCGGTGTTGCATCAAGTGGTTTTCATTCAAATGGTTATTCTTTACTAAGAAAACTTGTGAATAAAAATGAAACTGATCTTATGGCAGCTTGTTTGACCCCAACGAGAATCTACTGCTCATTAGTGGATGAATTGATGGCAAAAGATAGTGAATGTGTTCACGGACTTGCGCATATTACTGGTGGTGGATTTACAAATGTCGCTAGATTGAACAAGTCTATGGACTATAAAATTGACCACCTTCCTTCTCTGGATGAGGTGGCCCCGGTGATTAAAGAAATCGTCGGACGAAGTGGTCTCAATCAAAAAGAGCTTTATACTACTTTTAATATGGGTGTCGGTCTTATGATCATCACAAGTGATGCGGATAAGGTGAAAAACTTTCTCTCTAAAAAAGGTGAAAAGTTTTGGGAACTTGGAAAAGTAGTTTCAGGAACTGGTAAAACGTTTATTGAAGGAACTCAGCTATAAATGAATTTATTGATACAAGTCTGAAAGACATGGGAACAAAGCGGAGCGTGAAAACCGGATCCGTTACAAATGCTATCATCATAAACCATGTCCACACAGGTATCAAAACTTCTGGATATACTTAGCTTTATTCCAATTAGTCCATGATACTTTTGAGAACTTTCATAGCATCGGTCGAGGTAAATATATAAAGTGAGCCGTTTTCTTTGACAAGAGTTGCTTCGAGTTTTTCTTCAATCATTTTACCTAAAACAATACTAAGAGACGTTTTACCATCGACTACGTAGAGGTCTTTTTTCATGATGTCTCGGGCCGTAAGTTCATCAAGTCTTTCAATTCCTGCCATGAGTTTTATATCACGATCAGAAATGAGCCCTACGAAATCATCATTTTCCACAATGGGCATATGACGTATTTTCTTTTCTTTCATTCTTTGAGATATATCCAGAAGATTACTTTTAGAATCAAAGTCACAGGAAATCTTACTTGAATAAGTACCAACAAGGCCTTGAAAAACGCTCATAATTTACTCCTAATTCCTATTATACCGAATTTAGGAAAGGAGAAAATATCAAAGTGACCGACTTAAAAGCTCAGGGACGCAAGAAGTTTTATGGCCGCGATTATAAGAACGATTTTAAAAAGAGCTCTAAATAAATTCTCATTCATCTTTCCTAATATCTTGACTCCAAAATAGGAGCCCAAAAAAGTTGCTAGGATGGCAGTCACGAGAACAGAGCTATAGTCCTGAAATGGAAATCCAAGTGCCATGAAGGCGGGGATTTTGAGAAGATGAGCGAATAACAAAGTGATGGCTTTGGTTGCGATGATTTTTTCTTTAGAGAAATCATCCCTTAAAAGAAAAGGGGCCAAGAAAGGACCCAGAGCACCAGCAAATAAAGAAAAAAAGCCTATACCAACACCGACGAAAAAATAAAGCGGATAAGAGATTTTTAAGGGCGAAAGTCTTTTAGGTGATAGTACAGAATAAAAAATAAGAAGACTTACGAGGATGATCGAAAAATTAGTCATTTGAGTTGTTTTAAGCACTTGAAAGGAGATGAGTGTTCCAAGAGGAAGTCCAAGGATAAGGGGGGCGGCCATTTTCCAGGCCACATCTTTTCTTAACCAAAAAAATTGAGAAATATTAGAAAATGCCTGAATGACTCCATGAAGTGCAATAGCGGTCGTTATAGGGACAAAAAAAGTTAGAAGGCCAAGAAGAGTCATCCCACCAGCGAGTCCTATAAAGGCCGATATCATAGAGGTGATAAATGCAATAAGGCCAATCGTAATGGTCATTATCTATAATCTGAGTTCTTATAAAATTCTACAGATGGATTTTTTTCCATAACAAGCTTAAGATCCCATTCACTTCGAACTGAAAAACAAATTCGATTTTTAATATCATAGCAGATATTGAGAGAATTATCGGTAATAAACTTGTCTTTTGTTTTTTCATCAGGAAACTTAAGCCATCTCATTCCTACAAATGGGTAAGGTTCGTAATCCCCTCGCACATTATACTCATTTTCAAGTCGGCTTTGAACGACCTCAAATTGAAGAACACCAACAGCACCAAGGATTCGATCGGTACCTGAATGCCTTTTGAAAAGTTGTACCGTTCCTTCTTCAGAGAGTTGACTAAGTCCCTTATCAAGCTGCTTACCTTTGAGAGGGTCTTTGAGAACAACTTTCTTAAAAATTTCAGGAGCAAAGGAAGGAATTCCTGTAAAAATAATTTTTTCACCATCGGTGAAAGTATCACCAATTTGGTATTTACCTGTATCGTGAAGACCAATGATGTCTCCAGGGAAGGCTTCCTCAGTGAGAGTTCTATCTTGAGCGCAAAATAAAAGAGGAGAGGCTATTTTAACCTTTTTACCAGTTCTGACATGGAAGATGTTTTGATTTCTTTTAAAGACACCAGAACATACTCTTAAGAATGCCATTCGGTCTCGGTGCTTTGGATCCATGTTTGCTTGAATTTTAAAGACAAAACCACTAAAGGCAGATTCATCTGGAGAGACCATTCTTGTTGGGGCCTCTGGCGTATAGGGCTCTAGTTTTACTTCTCTTTTTTTTGGTAAAGGAGCATTTTTTGACATAAAATCGAGAGTCTCCTTTACCCCAAAGTTATTTAATGCGGATCCAAAGAAGACTGGCGTTTGAATACCCGCAAGATACTCTTCAATACTAAATTCACCAATACAATTAGAAATCATATCAAGATCTTCTTTAAGTTTTTCAAGAAGATCCTCTCCAATATAGTTTAAAACTTTATCGTCATCGAGATTATTAGCATCAATAATATCAGGAGAGGTAGGATCTGCTTTTTCACTAAAGACTGTAATCATCTTCGTTCGAAGATCATAAACGCCTTTAAATTTAACTCCATCTCCAATAGGCCACGTGAGAGGAACACACTGAATATTTAGAATGGATTCGAGATTATCTAAGAGCTCAAATGGGTCCATGGAGTCTCGGTCAAACTTGTTCATAAAGGTGGTAATTGGAGTGTCTCTTAAACGACAAACTTCCATGAGTTTAATAGTCTGGGCCTCTACCCCTTTCGCAGAGTCGATCATCATTAGAACGCTCTCAACGGCCGTTAATGTCCTATAAGTGTCTTCACTGAAGTCTTTGTGACCTGGAGTATCTAAAAGGTGCATTTCACGTTCATTATAAGGAAAGCTCATCACGGAGGAGCTGATCGAAATGCCTCTCTCTTTTTCCATCTCCATCCAATCCGATTTAGCGTAATCGCCTTGTTTGGATTTCACCATTCCGGCCTTTCGGATCACTCGACCAAACCATAGAAGTTTTTCGGTCATAGTCGTCTTACCGGCATCCGGGTGGGAGATAATGGCAAATGTACATCGAGGGGTAATTTTACTCATGCTCTTTCCTTGAAAGAGGGAAAATTACCAAAATAAGGGCGTAGTGTCACGCCCCATAATGAAAGGTGCGACCCGTTATTTAATAAGAGTAAATCTCGCCAATCGCTCTTGTCGGTTTACTTCTTTAAGGAGCTCATCCTTTTTTTCCATGCATGCTTCCACAAAAGCATCGGCTTTTACGAAAATCTTTGCCATTGGCGGAAGAATTTTGTCATAGACCTTTCTAAGATTTTCTTGGAGCTGATCCTGATTCATGATCCCCTCTTCTTTAAGGTCTTTGAGTGTAGAAATAATCTTGTCCTTGTGGGTTTCATAACCCGACGAAAAATCCATCATAATCTCTCTCCTTACCCCTTGATTTTGCAAGGTTAGGACCAAAAAATGATCGTAATTTCAGCTATTTAGCTTCCATTGATGATAAGGAATTGATCAGTGACTAAAAAATAAACAGATTATTGACCCATCTCTGCATCTACAATCTCTTCGGCACTTGTGTAGAGGCCATCGAGAAGGGCAACTAAGCGATTGGTCGCAACGGCCCTAAAATTAAAGACAAGGAGAGCAACGACTGCAAGAAGCATAATGTATTCTGTGGATGTCTGGCCTTCTTCTTTTTGAAGCAATTCTCTCATAGATTTAGTTTATCATAATCTAGAGTGCGATTTTAATACCGGCCCCAAAGCTTAAAATATTTCCGCCTATGGTATAACCAGGTGAACCGAGTTTATTTCCAGTTGATCCATTTTCAAGACCCGAGCTTTTGGTGACCTTCTTTTCCTTGAGTTGTTGAAATTGAGCACTTAAGGAAAATTCGGCATCAATATCAAAAAGCTTCCAATTTCCTATAAGACCACCCCCAACGATAAAAGCATCTGTATCGATGGAGTTTCCTGGCCCAGAGAAATCTCCATCAAGAGGAGTTGGGCGGTAGGAGAGTCCTCCAAGAACTTTTAGATTTTCGGTTGCTTTATACTTGATACCAACTTTTGGTATAAAAACCGTCTTGGTTTTAACGGTTTCAAAATTACTACTACTTTGAAGCGTTCCATCAATTATATTAAGTCTCACTACTGGTGTTTTATATCCATCCCAGCTTTGAATTTCTAGATTAGTGATGGCATCCCAAGCATCAAACTTTTTGATATAGCTTAGTCGAAGAGTCCACGGATCGTAGTATTGCATGTTTTCAATTGTCATGCTGTTTGGAATAGGAGTCGGTTTTCCTGTTGCTACAAAGGTGCTGATCTTAATATTATGTTTAATTTCTTGAACAAGAGTGACCCCAACTTGAGATTCCTCCGTATCTCTCATGATGGAAACTTGCCCCCCGAGATTAGGTTTAACCTGCAGTTTAGTGTCCGCAAAGGATCCAATATTACCATTATTATTCGAGTTATCTCTAAAATTCATGATGGTATTCATATTACCACCGGTTTGCATTCCCATAGTTACGCCAGCACTGATTCCCCAAGAATCACTTAGTCGGTAGGCGTAGTTGAGATATACCTGAGTCCTTTTATAGCGAGATCTATGCATAACATATTCAGGTAAGAAGGGATGACCAGAATTGGTTTCCATAATGACATTCAGAGGAAAGAAACCAGAAAAGGAAAGAGCTCCATATTTTTTTAATGGAAGAATAGCATGCACGATATTCATATTGATATTATCGTAATTGGTGTTAGCACTACCATTTTGATCATCTTCGTTTCCGGTATAATCATTGGTGTTATTGAGAACTAAAATATTATCGATAGATTCAAAATTAGGCATGGTGGCTATCATTGATGCCTGAAGATTTATTTTCTCTGAAAAGGCGGCTCCCGCAGGAAAATAAAAGGTGTTAGAGGGATCTTCGTTATCTCCATTGGATTGCCCGGCCAGTCCATTGGTTGTAGGAGAAGAGCCAAATGTTTCAGGAAAATTAGCAAAACAGAGAGAACTCGTAAATAGGATATAAATAAGAATTAGTGTTTTCATATACTTAAACGTTATTAAATAAAATTGCTTTCGCCTATTAAAAATAAAGACCATTAAAATAAGTCGGGTAATATGCCGATAACTAAGTATGCGATTTCTTTTTGTTTTAATGGCATTGATTTTTTCTTGTTCCAAACAAAGTGCACCCGAAGTGAGAGCCGATTATGTTTACGATCAATCCTATATGCAAGCGTGTAATGAAGTCGATGTGCATAAAGATGTTTTGTCGCATAAAAATACCTTGGCCCTTTTTCAATGCTTGCGTTGGAATAAAGGGTTTCCCTCTTTATTTTCTTCTATTGAAAAAATTAATCCAGAACATTGGAATTATATCTTTAAAAAAGTGGATACCACCTTCCTTGATGATAAAACCAAAAGAGAGGAGTTCTTAAAGCATTTTTATGATCTAGATAAAAAATCAGGGCTAGATGATTTAGGTAAAATATTTCAAGCTTTGAGTGCATCCAACTTCTTTGATGGAAGTTACAGACTTTTAGAGTGTGCTGATAACCCTAAGTCAGTAGAGTGTCTCAAGCAAAGAAAGTATGTTCTAGCTAAAAAAGAAATTAAATACCTTCTAAGACAAGTAATTCCGAATCAAAAAGGGATCAAAGATCTCAATATTACCCTCACTCTTTTATACGAGAAAATTATGCCCTTCTCTGAAGAGCTCGTTGATAATATGAGAGGACTCATTAAGAGTTTCGATTTTCAAAAAGGTCGAGAACTTTTTTTGAATGAAGCTTTTAACACTCTTGGAAATAGTGACATTCAAAAAATTATAAAAATTGCTAAAAGAGTTTTACTTTCAAGCACACGCAGTTCTAAAGAGCCTTTCCTTTACGAATGGCCCTATCGATATGCGAGTTCGGCCGATCTCTTCAAAAGCTTTATCCTCATGGATAAGTACTCCAAGACAGATATCTCCTTAGACTTCCAAGTAATCAATCAGCTATTAGAAAAGAAAGAATTTGAGTGTTCAGGTGAAAGAGAGGGAAGAAGCTTCAAACTGAAGCTAAAAGAGGTCTTTGATGAATATATGACGGCCATTCGATTGGGTGATCGTGATGATTATCTCCGTGAATCGGTGGAAAAAGCAGTTCTCATTCAATTAACTTCAGGCTCATGCCCATTGCTTGCGAGCTCAAAATTTAAAGTCAAAAGAGTCTATAAGGGGCTTTTTGTTGATACGACTCACGAATTCAATATGCTTCAATTTATTGATATTATGAATGATTTGATTGGAGATCATTTTGAGATATCAAAGTATTTGATGACTATTTTACACAAAGAGGGTGAGGATGATCTCTTCAAAATTCTTTCTCATCCAAGTGTTGTTTCGGGTATCCACCTTTTGAAAAAATCGAATGAGATATCTCCTGAGCTATTAAATATTTTGTATAAGTTTTTACTCCAAATTAATTCTGATGAATATTTTCATCTCGTTAGCTGGTTAGATAAAATAAATCCTGACGTGGCACCACTTCTGTCAAAAGGCTGGAAGTTTTTTAATAAGAGAGAGAGAAACTTTCTTTTTAATGTAATTGATCAGCATTTTGATCCGAGCATTGACCTTAAAAGGTTGTTGGATTTCTATTTGAACCTTATTCAAGCAAATAGCAACGATATTTCAAGCTTATTGGATTATTATTTTTCTAATAAGAATATGGATAAAACTCTAAATGCCTTCAAAGAATTATCAGGCTCTTTTCGAGGTGAAGAAAACCTCGATGATTTCAGAAGATTTTTTTCAAGAGAACATATTTTAGAGGTTCTTCGAGTTCTCACTAATGGAGTCCCTAAAGAATTAAAATTGAAAAAAATTAAAAGAGAGAAACTTGGATTAGAAAAAGATTTATATGATAGTATGCTGACTACTTTAGAGGGATATAACCTTGATCTGGCCTTCCGCGGCTCTAGACTGGGAAATAAAACCCTCCTCAAATGCCTTAAAAATATCTCATCCGATAAGATCGATTTTTATGAATTTACGGATAAATTCACTCTCTATTGTCAGAATATAGATAAATCAAATTTTCTATTTAAAGTCGTAGATTGGTTTGGATCCATCTCAGAGGATTATAATCTTAGAAAAGGTCCACGAAATTCTATATTCAGTGCTGATACAGACCGAATCTTTCGCTATCCCAATGGACGAAGAGTTGGCCTTTTTGATGAAAAAGGTCTTCTGTCTCCTAAACTTTTCCAAACATGGCTTAGCCTCTTAAGTTCACTGGAAAAAAAATATGGCCTCAATCAAATTTTGGGTGACTTCAAGACATTTCTTTTTAAGGATGAGCCAGAACTTATTGTAAAGCTTGAGGGGATCATGGAGCTTCTTTCTGAAGTTGATTCCGCAAATCCAGGTTTTGAAGAACATCGAAATAGACTTTTTAGAGAACTCTCTTCAACTGAAAACTTTTCTCGAATAAGAGGATTTTTCAGAAATCTTACAGCGCTTATGAAACGCTATGGAGAATGGGTGGGCTCTGAAGAATATCATCGATTAATTAACCCTCCTGAAGAAAAATTAGATCCAAGATTTGAGTGTGAAAGTTTTCTTGTGAATGATCACGGGCATAAACCTTGTATGGATAAGGAGACAGCTAAGGTAGAAATCAAAGAGTTGATAGAATTAATCCTCACTAAAAAAGGGAAAGGATCTATTACGGCAATGGACTTTTTAATTCAAGGTCTTAGTCCCGATCACAAGATCATGATTCCAGTCAATGGTGAGGAGGGAGAACCTTATCATTTTAGCATGAAAGATGTCTCCAAGGCCTTTTTTAATCTTTCTGATCCAAATCTTGAAATTAATAGGAGAGAATATCCGATCATTCCACCAGACACCTATAATGCAAATAAATATTATAAGTCTTATAAGAAAAATCGTTTAGATAAAATTCCAAAGGACTATTTTAAAAAGTTTACTTCGATTGAAAGAGTTGAACATATTTTGAGAAATCTAGGGTTTGATAATTATAATCTTTTGGTGAATTTATCCAATGGAACGGCTTGGTCCAAAATGTCTCGAGAAAAATTGACTAAAGACCTAGGGGTCCTAGATCTTTGCGCTACTTTTCGTTATTGCGGTCGATTTCTTAACACAAATGAGCGTATTAGGGCCTTTAACGCTCTAATGGTTAGTGATGTCTTTTTTGATGTTGAAGAGTACGAAAAATTCAAGTGTGGGCACACTATTGCAGCGATTGTAAGCTCCGCTGTTGTAAGTTCAGATCAAGAGGCCCAAAAAGTTCGTATGATTTATCTGAACAAATATCTTGAGAATCATAACGCTAAACTTTTATGGAAAATGGGCCATCTAAGTGTCGGATCTCATATTGCTCGCTTTATTCATGATCGTCTGGGAAGATCAAGAGGTGAGTTTGAAGCGTTTATTGAAAGGGATGATTTTAAACTTCTTAATAAATACTTTTTAAAAGATTTTCCTCTAGAGGCAACGCAATTTGCCTTCAGAGAATTAACAAAAACCTTGATTACTCCTGATAAAAGTGATCGTTTACTACTCAATATTCTTATTGATAAGATTTCATCCTTGAGTTATCCCGATTTAAGAACCGTAGAAAATACTCTGGCCAATCTCTTATCGGTTTCGGGTTATTTAGGCCCTCTTTCTGGAATACCAGAGCTTAAAAATCTTTATGATCTTAAATACGAGAAGCTTTATGTAGGAAATAATATTTTTCCTATGCTTTCTGCCTCTACAAATCTTTTGGAATACTGGTCCGTCGTTTATGATTACTGGCCAGAAAATATTAAAGGCATGAAATTGATTAAAAATATTAATGCCTTTTTAAAGTTCATTAAAACAAATCTTTCAAGAGGGGATAGGGTAACCTATGAGCTTCTTAATGACCTTTTTGTCGTTGTTAATAAAGTTCTATTTAACGAAGTTGATGGTAAAAAAGGAATTGATTTCATTATACCCCTACTTAATAATGAAAGAAGTATTAGTCAGTTAATGTCTTTTTTAGAGTATGGGATTGGAGTCTTCCAAAGACTTAACTATGATGGAAATCTTCTTACAGGAAGGCGCTTCATAGAAATCGCAGATAAAATTAACTTTATCGTTGAAAATAAGGTCATCGACTTATCGAACTTTAGAGAATACCTAAAGTTGACTACTTATAAAAAAATATGTTTTGATGCAGCTGAAACGGAATGTATTTTAAACTATCATTATGATGAGCCCTTCTCTGTGATAAAATATTTAATTTATGAAAGAGAGAGCGGAGAAAAGAATTTAAGTGTAGTTATGAAGACACTATTAGTTGAAGAGTTTCAAGCACTCACTAACTTTTCTAAAAAAATCCTCTCAAAGATTATTGTACGTATCCGGGATGAATAATGATCTATACTATTTTTCTATTTCTATGGATTACTTTATTTGGATCACTCCTTATTTTCACCAATTTGAAATTGGCCTTGGTCGTTAGTACAATTATTTCGACACTCTTTTTGGTTTTTATGTTTTTTCATAAGGAAAAAAATCTCTCAATTTCAAATTTTGAAATCAACTCAAGTAATAAAGATCCTCAAATAGGTTTATTTGAATACAATAGACGGATAGAAAGCTTTCTTTTTTCCTTGGGGTACTCCAAATATTTTATTAGTGGAAATCGATACCTTTATCGCCCCAGACCTTATCAAAGGATTATGGGTGGTGATCTTGAAGTCCATTTTGATCCCCTCTACACCGAGATCAAGGGACCAAAAGGGCTTGTGCAGATTATTCTTCAAATAATTGAGATACCCTACCAAAAGGGCAAAATTTAATCTCTATTTTCTGAGTCTAATTCCATGTTAAATTAGGAATATGCCAATTAAGTCAATCTTGACTCTATTAATCCTTTTAATCGTACTCACCTTTGGTGGAACTTTTGGGTATATGTACCTTGAGGGCTGGACCTTTTTTGATTCTTTATACATGACCGTTATTACGCTTACTACAACGGGATTTAGTGAGGTTCGGCCACTATCTGTTATGGGTCGATTTTTTACCATGATTCTATTAATTATGGGTGTTGGATTAGTGGCGTACTCTGCAACTTCGGTCATAAACATTTTCTTTTCTTTTAATTTTAAAGAAAGAAGGATGCGAAAAATGAGAAAAAAAATTGAAAATCTGAGAAATCACTCCATTATTATTGGTTACGGAAGGATGGGAAAGATTATTTGTAAAGAGCTTCATGAGGCAGGTCATCCTTTTGTTATGATCGAAAAGATAGAGGCCAATCTAGCTGATTTAGAGAAAAGCAATTATCTTTATCTTAATGAGGATGCCGCTCAAGATGAAAGTTTATGGAGCGCAGGAATTCAGCATGCTAAAAATGTAGTCATTATGATTGATGACGATGCGGATGCGCTTTATATCACCTTGGCCGCACGTTCTTTGAATAAAGATATCGAAATTCTTGTGAGGGCCAATGCCGAGTCTGCAAAGAAAAAACTTAAACTTGCAGGTGCGGATAAAGTTGTCCTCCCTTTTATCATGAGTGGACACAAAATTGCTGAGTCGATACTAAATCCTGCGGTTGAAGATCTTCTTAATATTTCTGGGGTTAAGGGTGCACAAGGTCAGCTACAAATCGCTGACATTATCGTCTCTAAAAATTCCTACCTCGTAAATACAACCCTAGGAAATTGCGGAATAATGAGAGAGGAAATGATTGTCGTTGGAATTAAAAAACCTGATCGTTCTTTTATTTTTGCTCCCAAGGAGGAATATGTCTTCGAACTTGGAGACTGTATCATCGCTCTAGGGAGCAAAGAGAATTATGAAAAAATTTTAAACGGGATGAGTAAGGCTATTTAATTGACCTTACTCATCTTCTCGATAATTTCTCTAACATCAAGTTTAGAGAGTTGCCCTGGATGAATCTTGTCCTCAGGAACGTCTCCCAATTCAGTAATCTTTTGGCAGATATGGATATTTTTATTAGCATCCACTTCATCTACTTTTCTTACGGGAGTAAAGTGAGGAGTAGTTTTTAGAAGCTCAGGATTTTCTGCTAATACGTGATGAATTCCTTTTAGAATATCTACGAATCGATCGAGTTCTGCTTTTGTAAAACTTTCAGTTGGCTCAATCATAAGACCATATTGTTCAGGGAAAGCAACCGTAGGAGCGTGAAGACCAAAATCAAGGAAGAGTTTACCAATCTTTGCGATGATTGAATTTTTTGGTGTTCCTGATTTTTCAATCGTCTCAAACTGCTCTTTTGAAAGAGTCAGAATGAATTCGTGCATACGAGGTTCATCCTCTCCTCCAGCAGGAAGAGTTGGGAAAAGGGTTCTAAGCTCTTCATACAGGTAATTAGCTGCTAGGACGGCAACCGCACACATCTTTTGAACACCTTCAGAGCCTAGTGCCTTAACATAAGTGTAACATCGAACTTTATGAGCGAAGTTTCCAAAATGTCTGTGAAAAGATCCTATCGATTTTGCAGGTTTTCGAAGTTCGAATCCCTTATCGGTTTTAATCACTTGATGACCAGGAAGAAAGTCGACAAGTTTATCACTAACGGCAACGATTGCATCACCAGGTCCACCGCCTCCGTGAGGTATGGTCCATGTTTTATGAAGATTATTATGAACAGCATCGACTCCAAGCTTGTCGAGATCAACCCAGCTTGCAATCGCATTCATATTGGCACCATCCATGTAAACAAGACCACCGGCCTTATGAATCATTTCTGCCATGACATGAAAGCTTTTTTCAAAAACACCGCTGGTGTTTGGGTTGGTTACCATGATCCCAGCAATCATGGGTCCATGAGCATCAATGACTTCTTTAAGGTGATCAAGATCCATTTCTCCGTTTGCAAGTGCTTTTAGCGAAAGGATCTCGTAACCTGCTACGGTTGCTGTTGCTGGGTTTGTTCCGTGCGCTGATTGAGGAATGACAATATATTTTCGATCAGCATCACCTCTGTCTCGGTGATACGCTTGGAAGAGTTTGAGTCCAACAAGTTCCCCTTGAGCACCGGCGAGTGGTTGAGTCGTTAAACCTGGAAGACCAGTAATGGTTTTAAACTGATTTTGAGTTTCGTAAAGAATCTCTAAACAACCTTGCGCATCTTCGAGTGGTGCTTGTGGGTGAATATCAGTAAAACCAGGAAGAGAGGCAGCGTAGTCATTGATATAGGGATTGTACTTCATAGTACAAGAGCCAAGAGGATAAATAGCATCATCTGGACTTACGTTTTGTTGACCAAGTTGAGTATAAAAAGACTTTAATTGATCAAGGCTAAACTGAGGAAGTCCTACAGGATCCTTTCTCCAAAGATTTTCAGGAATGGAAAGTGGGCTAGTCGCATCTTTTCCATTGTTGAATTCAGCTTTAAAGAATTCGATGAGTTTTTCAAAATCTTCTTTTTCATGAACATCAGTAAAAGAAATAAGAAGAAGGTTATTTTTTTCTTCCACTCGATCACTTACATCCACTCCAATGTGAATTCCAGCTTGAGAGGCTTTGGCAATCAGCTCTTTGGAGTTCATGGGAGTACGAATACAAACTTGATTAAAAAATGGAGTATTTGGGAAGGCCAGTTCAACTCCCTGAAGAGTCGTGACTGTTTCAATAAAGTTTCTTGCATGGGTGTAACCAGCTTTACAAGACTCCTTCATTCCCTCTTCACCTCGGTTGAGAATTGAGGCACCAACGATCGTGGCGAGAAAGGATTGGTTTGAACAAATATTACTTGTCGCTTTTTCTCTTCTGATGTGTTGCTCTCTAGTGGAAAGAATCATGGAAAAACATTCTTTTCCTTCACTATCTTTTGCTCTTCCCACAAATCGACCTGGAGTAGATCGAATATTCATTTTGTTTTCAGCATTAAATCGAACACCAAAAATTCCACATCCCGGTCCACCGTAGTTAGGAGCTATAGCAAGATGTTGTCCTTCTCCGACAATAATATCCGCACCTTTTTGACCAAACTCAACCGGTGGAATAAGACCTTCTGTGGCAAGAAGCATAGGATCAATAGCTGCGATAGCAAGAGAGCCTACCGAATGAACGTAATCAGTGATCTCATGAACATTTTCAAGAAGACCGAGGTTATTGACTTGAGAGAAGGCCACTGCCGCAACGTTATCTTTGTGGTCTTCACATAGTTTTTTAAGCGCATTTAAATCAAGAAGCCCTGTTATTGGATCCACAGGAACCCATCGATACTCTAGATCAGTGTCTTGTGCCATTGTATTAATGACTTCTTTATCTCCTGGATAGAAATTATCAGCGACGAGAACCATATTTTTCTTTCTTTGAATTCTTCGGGCCGTTTGAAGAGCTTCAAAGATTGCTGTTGATCGGTCATACAGAGAAGCGTTAATTGCCTCAAAACCGGTAAGCATAGAAAGGGCACTCGAATAGAGCCAAAGTGTGTGAAGGGTCCCTTGACTTCTTTCTGGTTGGTAGGGAGTGTAGGCCGTTGTGAGCCCTCTAATATTACAAACAAAAGGAACAATAGGTTGAACTTTGTAATTCATGACACCATCCCCAATAAAGCTCGTTTTGGGGTTGTTTTTCTTGGCGAGCTCTTCCATATGATTTTTAAGATCATCATACTGAAGTCCATCACCAATATTTGGTGTTTCTTTAAACTTTACTTCCGCAGGAATATGGTCAAAAAGCTCTGAAAGTGATCTTTTTCCAACTCGCTCAAGCATTTCACTAATTTCTTGATCGCTAGCGGAGATGTAGTATTTTTTTAATTCACGAGGTAATTCATTTGGATTGTAAGGTAAATTATTACTCATCTGACTATTCCTTTGGTTTTTTTCGAGATAGAAAATTATCATTTTATCTCGGGCCTAGCTACTAAAAAGGGGGAATTTTGAATTACTCATGCTCTAAGAATGAAAAAAATTCAATCTCCAAGCATATTGTAAACCTAGGGGCTTCCCTCGAGGATAGACTTTTCTTTGATAGTGAATCACCAGTGCGTCTTCTTCTTGTCGAGGGAAAACTCGCTGTGTGGACTGAGGAGATGGAGAAGTCAGGGCTGAAGCCACACTCATATGACCTGATGCGCAAATACCAGCAGCATAAATCGAGAAATTACGCACTTAGCAGGGAGCCATTATACAAGGCAGTTGGTCTTAAAAAAAGCACCTCAACGACCATTGTGGATGCAACATTCGGGCAAGGAAACGACGCCATGTTATTGCTTAGTTTTGGAGCTAAAATAATAGGCTATGAAAGAAATCCCTTACTAGCAGCACTTATCTTAAGTGATCTTCATGATTCCCAATTCACAGATAATTTAGAATTTCACTACGGAGATGTCCAAGGCTTGGATGCCTCTGGAGATGTTCTTTATTATGATCCCATGTATGGAGATCAAATCAACACGAAGGCCAAACCTAAAAAAGAAATGCAGGTCTTTAGAGAGATCGTTGGAAAAGATGAAGATGTTGAGTCTTTCTTAGAGTGGGCGTTTAAACATTTTTCACGAGTCGTAATTAAAAGGGCCATAAGGGCAAAAGAGCTTGCCCCGAACCCTTCCATAAGTTTTGAAGGAAAATCCACACGGTATGATGTCTATCTTAAACATCATACTCCTCAATAATCTCTTGAAGCTCTTGTTCAAGCTCAGATTTTTGAATGGGCTTATGCAGGATCTCTCCTAGGCCCATATCCAAAACTTCATTGAGAAGATCTCTGTCTGGATCAGTACAGGTAAGTATGGTCGGGAGATCCCAGCCGAACTCCCTCATTTTTCTAATAAAATCAAGTCCATTGATTTCTGGCATATTAAGATCAACGATCAGGATTTCAGGCTGAATTTCTTGTTTTTGAAGACTATGTAATGCCTTCACTGGCTCATTAAAGGCCACTGAATCATGGCCAAGGCTTTTGAGAAAAACCTCAATAATTGCTGATTCTTCAGGATCATCATCGACGACTAAAATAGTAAGCATAAACTCCCCCTAATCTATTATACCACTTTTTTAAGCGGCTGTTTTTAGTGTCTTTTTATTGGATTTTTCAAGGTCCATGATAGAAATATGAGAGGTAATTTTGTTTATATTTCTGAAGGCTATATAAGGAATTAGACCTAAGTTTTTAACTTTTAAAGAATGAGCATTAAGTCCCTCATAATCAAACTTACTCTCTACAATCGCCCCTGCTTTTACGGATACAGCATTGTGAGAGAGCTGAAGTTGAATCTGCTGACCAATATCTAGATCCCAGGGGATTAGTATGACTGGTCTTATTTCAGAGAGGTTTAACAAGGTACACGGGTAAATGGTATCTGAATTAGGCGTTCTATAGGTACAAATACTTGGAATGGGATTTAGTTTTAATGGTCTTCTCAAATTAGGAAAGTTTTCAAAAAGAACTTCTCTAAGAATGGGCCATAGATAGAAACCAATAATGAGGTTGTTGAGAGTATTGAGTCCTAAAAGCATTTGATAGAAGGTTTGGAACTCATAAGATATTCCAATAAATAAACACAGAGAAGAAAAAACATGATTAATGAGAAAAAAGTAAATGCTAAAATTTGAAGGTTTAAGCAGGATAAGACCACAAATAAAATACCCTGAAAGAGGATAAATATTTAAAAAATCAAAAGGCATTGTTAATTGATCTACAATAAACATGGCGAGGGTTATGACTGGAAAAAGTAGATTAATTAAAGAGGCTATTCGTAGAGGCCTTCTCATAAAACGTCCTTGTTTTTTGGGATCCAATCCTCGGACCCACTACCATTTTATCATCTTTAAAATAAATTCAAAGAGGGTCATCTAAGTGTATGATTTTATTGGTTTAAATGGTCTGTAAAAGATTCTTCCACCTTGGTCTCCTCACCAGCGCATGCTATGGGAGAACAATGAAGCTTGTATTTCTTGTCCTCATTCTGTTTGGTTGTCAAAAGCAACTCACACCTATTGAAGCTCATTCTACAGAGTCGCATATTATTGTGGGTGATCTTGATTGGAGAGAAGCAGAGAATCTAAAACTTCCGAAAACCGTTCATAGGCAACTAAATTATGTTCTACCTATCCAAAGTGATCGAAAGAGATGTAATGGACTTTTAGTTGCTCCTAGACTCATTCTAACAGCCGCTCATTGCCTTGGTGAAAAAATGATAGTCAAAGAAGAGGTTGATTGCCCTAGGATCCTTTATCAAAATAAGAAGAAAGACTATGGCTTCATCCATTGTCCTAATCTAGAAAATAACGATTTCTATGATCTTTTTGATTTTCAAGAAGTGTCCATAGAAGAAAAGGTCTATCTTCTTCAGCACAACTGTTCTGTTTTTGATTCAAATTGTAAAATAAAACTTCATATTTCAAAGGGAAAAATTTTAAAAGATTCTCCAAAACTCAAGCACAGTGCTGATACCTTTCCAGGTGCCTCAGGTTCTCCTTTATTCTCAGCAAAAAGCTATAGGCTTATAGGAATCCATCTCTCAGGGAATGAAGATTCTCCCTTCTATGGCAAAAGTAATAATGCACTCCCCATTTTTGAGATTATAGAAGATTTAAGACTTAACTGTCCTGGGCTTTTAGACTTTTCTTCCAAACCCAAAGCGCTTCAGCAATAACAAAACATTGGGAAGCAAAAAGAATTAAAGCGACAATTGCTAAAATCGTTTTGTTGTTTTCAAAAAAGATTTTGATATTTGTAAACAGACCCATCAAAGTAATGATGGTCACCAAAATAGCAGGTACTAAATAAGGCCAAAAGTTTCTATTTTGCTTTCTTAGGTAGACGACCACTAGAAGAAGGGTTACTCCTGCAAGCATCTGGTTGGTCGCTCCAAATAAAGGCCAAAGGGATAAACCTCCTTTACCACCATCTGCAGAGATCATTAAGAGAAACGCCGAAAAAATAGCAAGGGCAGAACTTAGAAAGCGATTTTCAAGCGCCTTAATTCTTAAGGACTGTCCAACTTCACCAATGATATAGCGCTGAATTCTACAAGCGGTATCAAGACTTGTTGCTGCAAAACTGATGATAAGAACGACAATAATGGTCTGGGATACTTGTTCAGGAATTCCAACTCCAGCAATAAATTTAGAGGCACCTAAAACAAAGGCCCCGATTTTTGTTGTTAATCCATTTGCAGCATCCCAACTTCTAAAGTGGTGTGCCCATTCATCATGAGTTGAAAAACCTGCACTCACGGCAAGTGTTGCTAAGAGAGCAAGAAGTCCTTCTCCTAACATTGAACCATAGGCAACGGGTCTTGCATCTTTCCATTGAGAAATTTGCTTAGAAGTGGTTCCTCCGCTAACTAATCCGTGGAACCCACTAATAGCTCCGCAAGCAATAGTGATAAAAAGAAAGGGAAACCATGGTGGTGCACCCGCTGGATTTAAATTTAATGCTGGGGCGACAATAGGCGGATTTACGATAAATAGGCCTAAGACCATAAGAATCAATCCCGTAAAGAGTTGATGACTGTTAATGAAATCTCGAGGTTGAAGAAGGGCCCAAACAGGTAGAACAGAGGCAATGAAGCTGTAGATCATAAGAAAAAAGATCCAAACCATTAGCTCATGATCACCAAACCAAACTCTAAGAGAGATTGGATAGAGACTTCCGAGATAAATGGTTCCTAGTAGAATGAGAAAAGCGACAATGCTCGGAAGAGTAAGGTTAGTTGATGCTTTTCGATTATAAAAATATCCCATGAGAAGAGCTAAAATAATCTCCGAATTTACTGGAAGTACAGAGCTTGGAAATTGGATAAAAAGATTAGCTATAACTAAAGTAAAGACTGCGATGACTAACCACACGAGAAAAAAGATAACGGTCAAAAAAAGAGTTCTCGCTCTTGTCCCTAAGAGATCCTGGGCAACATTGGCGATGGATCGTCCTTTGTCCTTCATAGATAAGATCAAAGCGCCAAAATCATGACAGGCACCCATGAAAATGACACCAAAAAATATCCATAGAACGGCCGGCAGCCATCCCCAGATCACCGCTACCGCAGGACCTACGATGGGCGCAGCTCCAGCAATAGAGCTGAAATGATGTCCAATTAAAACATGTTTGGAGGTGGGAACGAAGTCTACTCCGTCTTGGTAAGCCTTTGCAGGTGTTAGTTGATCATTAAAGTCTTCAATACAAAATACTTTATTCTCTATAAACTTTGCATAGAACCTATAGGCTAAAATAAAAATTATTATACCAATTAAAGCAAGCTCTGCTGAACTCATGAAATAAACTCCGACAAAAGACATTTTGAAAATTGTTTTGTTTTAACCTAGAATATTCTAATGAAAAACCTTTTACTGATTTTGTTTTTAATGCAAAGCGTATCTTTTGCTTCCGATTATCAATGTGTCGTTAATTACGCACCTGCAGGTCTTACTGTTAATGAAAAAAACTTTGATGAATTCGCAAAAAGAATTTCCTTTAGTTCTACACAAAAGCAGGGTCTCCAAGTAACTTTTAAAGGGGATGAATTTCGTCTCTGGAATAAAAATGGCCTCATTCTTTTTTATTTTAAAGATGGGCAATCCATGGTCACTTTTCAGACCAGCTTTGATCCGGGCCGAAAACAGTTTGCTGTTAATATGAGCAATGACCGAGAAATGAGCTGCCAAAGTAAAGGACCTTCCGTTAAAAAGGATCCTAACGCTCTTGATCAGCTCGGTGGAGAGGTCTCTCTCTATTTTAAAGAAAAGCTGACGTTTAAATATTTTCAACAAAATGTAAGAGAGAGAATGAGACCTATTATTTTCCAGGATGGGAAGCTTCTTACTAATGATTCAAAGCGAGATAATCGAGACAATTACTGTGTCCTTGAGGCACAACTTAAGCTTGATGAAAATATTTCTGTTGATCAGGGAACTTCTTGGCCGGTCATAACCATGCAAAGGCTTGATAACAGTGAAAGCTTTTATGTATATAGTTATTCATTTGTAGATATCGCACGAGGAAAAAAAATGATAGAAACATTCGGTCTGGTTGCCTTTTCTTTTGTTTGTAATATTAAAAAAGAGCAAAAGTTTACTCCAGATATATTGGCAAAAATTACAAATGACCGTGTGGAGCTTAGACCAAGATAGATGAAAAACTTCTTTAACATTCTCATCATTCTTTTTTTATGTAGTGGACTCTACCGAATCTTTTCAAGTGGAGATGATAAAAAAGAAATGGATATCCCGCCGCTACCCTCCAATATCAAGATAAAGACCTTCAACAAAGAAATAAAGCCTAAGGATCCTCAGGTGGAAGAAAAACCAGTTGAGACTAAGGTCGTTGAGGTGGATGAAGCCCCTGAGGAAAAAGAGATCCCAAAAAGGCGAGAGACAAGACCTATTGAGGACGGTATGGGAGAAGGCTATATTCAGGGGCGAGTTGTTATAGGGGGTGACTTTACACCTCTTCGAAACTTTTCTTCGAACTATGTTTTTGAAAACGAAATTAATCCCAATTGGAAAACACTGGCTCTTAAAGAGTTTATGGATGAAGACGAAGAGGGAGCTCAGGTTGATATTTACCACCTAGAAAGTCAAGTTTATCTACGCGATGGCTCTGCCCTTTACATCGAAAAGGTCAGAATCAAAGTTGCTGAAGCGGACGGACTTGGTGGAGAGTTTTTCGCGTTCATTGATTCCTCTACTGGAGAGGTTCTTCATGCCTGGGATCCAGAGTCCCAACCATTTGATGACTTTCAATTGAGTGAAGATTCCTTTGATGAAGGGGGAGATGACTTTGCGCCAGCATTTTCAGAAGGAATTGAAGATGAATCGGATGTTTCGGCTCAGTAGTTTTGTTTTTATTTTTTTAATCTCAACACCTCTGCAAGCAGAGTGTAGTAAGGACTGGGCATTTTTGTATTCCGGCCCTAGTCAATACTTTGGTCAAAAATGGCAAATTAAACCAAACACCCCCTTAAAAGTAATTAAGAGCAAAGCCAATTGGAGCCAAGTAGAGGAGTTTGATGGCGTACGATCCTGGATCCCTAAAAATGATCTCCAAAAAAAGCATTTCTGTGGAATTGTCAAAGTTCCTACACGTGGAAAAAAGACTCTAAGATCACGTGCCTCTGAATTTGTTCCTTATGGTAGTACTGTAAAGATATTAAAATTTAAAAGCTCTTGGGCGCAGATTCAGTACGCGCCAGATAAAGAAGTATGGATCCCAAAGAAAAGAATGTGGGTTTACTGAGCTCGGCAGTACGGAACGTGAATGAAAATATCTTTTAGGGCCAATTTACAGCGGTAAGAACCACTCCAAAAAATCCTTGGAAACTTTCTTTTTGTACTTCTTTGAAAAAAGATAGGATCACTTTTCATAGGAAGATCTTTTTCCGCTTCTTGAATGGTTAGCTTTACGTAGCAATCAGGAAACCATCCATCACCAAGCATTTCTTTTTCAAAATGAGCATACATCTCCCCAGGAAATACACGCTTTTTAGGGTGCATTTCAAAAAGCGTATAACCCTTTTCCTTTAGCTGCTCTTCTAGTTGTTCGGCGATTCTTGGAAAGGCCTCTTTTTCTTTTTGGTAAAGACCAACTTTACAGTTCGGATGCTTAGTTACAAAATCCTGAGCAACTAAGTTGGCACAAAAGAGAACTATAAAAAGGATCGATAATCTTTTTGGCATGCTTTTTCCACCTCTTTTATTTCCTTAGGGATACCTTCAGAAAGATTTTGAGCGCCATTTCTAGTTACTAGTATATCATCCTCAATACGAATTCCTATACCCCGGAATTTTTTTGGAATTTTCTTATCATGAGCAGGAAAATATAGACCTGGTTCTACCGTAATCACCATCCCAGGTTTAAATTTAATATTTTCAAGTCCCTCGGAAAGGTAGGGAGAGTTATCATGAACATCGAGACCTAACCAATGTCCGGTACCATGTGGGTAGAATTTTTTAAATTTACCTGATTTAAAATTCTCAGCAACCCCGCCTTTAAGTAGACCTAGTTTAATCAGACCTTTGATTAAAACCTTTGATGCAACTTCATGGATTTTATTTAAAGTTGCCCCCGGCCTAACCGCTTTAATCGCCTTGATTTGTGAGTCTAGAACAATTTGATAAATTTCTTTTTGAACTTCTGTAAATTTACCGCTGACAGGAAATGTTCTTGTTACATCACTGGCATAGTAATTATATTGGCAACCAGCATCGATGAGAAGAAGATCATCTCGATTCATTTTATGATTATTTTCTATATAATGAAGAATATTGGCGTTATCCCCTGATGCCACAATATTCTCATAGGCTTGACCGTTACCACCTTCTTTGTTGAAGATATAATTTAGGAGCGCATTGACTTCACTTTCATTTTTTCCTGGCCGAGAAAAGGCCATGGCCGCTTCATGAGCTTTTTTAGTGATTTGATTTGCTTTTTTCATGTAAGCAATTTCTTCTTTATCTTTAATTAGTCTCATTTTTCCAATGACAGGAGTGATGTAATTCCATTTTACTGGAACATGAGATTTAATTTTTTTCTTCATGGTAAGACCATGAACCGCCTTCTTAACTTCTTCAAATAATTTTTGGTGCTCAAAAAAATCAATAAAAAGCTCGAGG
>CBDUBC010000030.1:0-26736 GCA_965365285.1 uncultured bacterium | reverse complement strand
TCGATCTTAAGGAGACTATTTTTACTCTGTAACTCTCTAATTTTAGGCACAAAAAAAGCCCCTTTTTGGAGCTAATTTTGAACATCGTTTGGTGGAGGTGGCGGGAATTGAACCTGTGTTCAGATAGCTTGATATCAGTTCATTACGGGAGAATAGAAAGAAGTAGTTTATAGAGCTTGGGCGATGTGTTCGGTATAAGCTGTAAAATTAATGGGATTTATCAATTTCTCGAATTTCTTGGTAGTTAGAGAGGTTTTATAATAACACATTAAAAAGGCCCTCTAGATGAGGGCCCTAAAAAATTAATATGGATTAGTTATTCAACAGAGCACGATACAGCATGAGCAACAATAAACACTGGTTCTCCATTGAACCCACTAATTGTATACGTATCAGAACTACTGTCATCTAATTCGTGAATGTTACCATATTTCCCTGGAGCAATTGTTGTAATATGTGAATCGCCTACATATAGGTGAGTCTCTTCCATCACAAATCCTGGAAACATCGAATAGGTTGCTGTTACCTCAGATCCGTCATAGCTTACATTTAAATTTCCTACGTGAGTTCCTTTGGTAAGATCATTTTGCCCAGCTCCAGCATATATAGGGTATTCATAATTGCCTGGATAAAGGTTTGTTATTTCCCAACCCCATCTACTATTTGTAATACCAAGGTCTATAAAAGTTGTATCTCCAACAGCAAAAGCTGTCTCACAATCATCCTTTGGTCCTGTGGTACCATCATCACAAGTTATAGTGTAATTCGAATAAGTTGCCCAATTTCCTTTTTCAAGAATTCTATCGCCCTCAGACCATGCCGTCTCTTGTTGCCCACCACCGTCTTCGTTATTTGATTCAACTGAAGCATGTGCTGCAAGGGCCATATCGGTACCACAATCCGGGCTTCCAAGTTCACTAAGTGGAATTGTAAGTTGAGAAAAATTTGTATTAATAGACTCTTGAGTATAGGGAAACTGACCTATTTTAGGACTTCCCTTTCTTGTTTGCGGCATAGCGTCTAGTGACAGTCCTATATAGAAATGTACTTCACTTAGTAGCCATTCTTCTGAAGTTGAGTAGTTTACAATCATGTTTTTGTCATCGTTTGAAATACATAAACTACCTACATTAATGGTTTGACCACCATACATTGTATAGCAGGTCTCCGCGCTTAAACTAAAGCATGTGAAAACAGTCAAAATAATCGCCCATAAATTTTTCATAAAAACTCTCCTAGTTGTTTTGTTTAGTTTCTCAAAATTTGTCCTTTTCCTAGGATCACTGATAAACCTCAATTTACGGTAAATTTTAGGTAAAGAATTCCTGGGAAAAACCGATAAATAGGATAGATTTATGCATAAAATATTGATTATTGAAGACGATCCATTTTTTAAAACCCTCATAACCAAATGGTTTGAGGAAAGCGTTGGGCTTGAAGTAGTTCATGCCAAAGATTTTGTAAATGCTTTGGCCCAAATTGCTCAATATGACTTTGATTTATTTTTAATCGATTTTTACCTCGACAGTGGTGCCAATGGCTTTCACATTCTAGAGGCCTTAAAGAGTAAGGGGGTTAAACTTTATAATAGAGTCATCATGATTTCTGACCAATCTGATAAAGAAGTTATAATAAAAGCATATGAATATGGGATCTCTAATTTTTTAGTAAAGCCTATTCATCCTAAGATTTTGCGCGCAATTGTTCAAAAAAACCTTAGGATGCTAGATGATAAAATTGAAAAGTATATCTTTGAGTTAGACCTAGAGTTCGATCTAGAAAAACATCAAGTTTTAGAAATATCCCCTAACGATCGAAAAAATTTAAATCTAACTCCCATTGAATATAAGATACTCCTACGGCTTGTTCTATCTAAAGAAAAGGTTATCTCTAAAGATGACTTAAGTGCTCTAGGGGCAGATTACAATAACCCTATAAGCTACAAATCCTTAGAAATGCACATTGGAAGCTTGAGGAAAAAATCAGAAACAATAAAAAACTCTCTTCTGACTCAAAGAGGTTTCGGATATATTTGGTCTCCCAAAGTTATGAAAAAGGCAGGCTAAATAATTAATGGACCTATTCTTTCTTAGACAGACTTAAACTTAGAGCTCATTATTATGTGAGTTTGATTCCTGTCAGTGGTACATAAACTTACGGCCATTCAAACCCCTATTTTGATTGTTACAACAATAGTTACACCTTTAAACTTACTTTGAAATAAGAATCCAAGCACCAACGCCTATGAACATAGACCCGCTAATCCATTTCAAATATTTAGCATCTATTGCTGAACCTAATAACTTCCCTGCAAGCACACCTAAAACTCCTGCCAAAGACAAAGCTAAAACTACTGCAAGCATTACTGAGTAGGTAGACTTTGTACCTGCCGAAGCCGCGAGAGCTGCGAACTGAGTTTTGTCTCCCATTTCAGCTAAAAAGATCATTGTGAATGTTGATGCAAAAATTTTCCAATCCATATTTCAACCCATGCCAATTGAATTAATAAATACCTCATTTATCACTATAAGTCATTTGGAATCATTTTAGATCTCTAGAGATCGCGGTGGTGGAGTTGGCGGTAAATTAACTTGTGTCCAGATAACTAAATATCAGCACAAAAAAATGAGCTAATTAGTCATATAGAAGGTATGGTGGCCCTTAGTGAGTATTAGATTTTTTAGTTAAGTTTAAAAAACTTATTTAATATTAAACTTCGCTCAGGCTTCATCCATGATGGAGATACCCAACTAAAATGGTAGGCAATGAGCTCTTAGAGTGCTTCGTTCTAATTTCATCAAGGATTTTTTTTCTTTATAAATTTAATATTTTTTATAAAATATAGGGATAGAGGTCATTAGATATACAACTCGTGTACTCAAAAGTTTGAAAGAGTAGGCGAGTATTATCGTAAGTGTATAAGAATAATATCGCAGAGGTATTCCTTATTGAGTCGAAAGTTATGAAGGATTTTGGTTATGAAAAAAGCTCCTATACCACAAAACGATGAGGAAAGAATTCAAAAACTTAAATGGTATAATATTCTTGATACCGATACTGAGACGATTTTTGATGATATTACGAAAACCGCAGCGACAATATGTCAGGCCCGTATCTCACTAGTTAGTCTCGTGGACGAATCCAGACAATGGTTCAAATCAAAATATGGTCTTGATGCACAAGAAACCCCTAGAGACATATCTTTTTGTGGACATGCCATTACCTCCGATAAAGTCTTCATCGTTGAAGATGCAGAGTTGGATGAAAATTTTTGTGACAATCCACTATTTCTAAATGAACCACATGTGCGATTCTATGCAGGTGCCCCTCTCATTACACCTGATGGATTTCGAATAGGAACTCTATGTGTAATTGACAGTGAGAAAAAGTCTTTAACGAAGGATCAAATATCGGCTTTAGAGTCTCTATCGAAACAAGTTATTAATATTTTGGAATTGAGGAAGTTGCATGAAAAAGTCTTATCTCAAAATATCCATTATGAAAAATTATTAGACAATATGATGGCCGGTGTTGTCGTTCAGAATGAAAAAGGACAGGTTACTGAATTCAATCAACGGGCACTTGATATTCTTGAATTATCTAAAGATAAACTTCTCAGCGCTAGTTTATCAGATCTCCATAAGAAATTTATTAAGCAAGATGGTTCTCCTTTCACTACTGAAGAATATCCTTGGATCGTTTCTCTTAAAGAAAAAAAACAACTAAACGATATTATTATAGGAGTGATTTTAGAAAATAAAAATATAAAATGGACTAAGTCTAGCTCGGCTCCTATTGAAACGAATCTAGGCTTGAGTGTTATTTCAACTTTTAGGGATGTCACTAAAGATTTATTTAGTAATGATTTAATTCATTCCATGTCCAATATTCGCAAGAGGTTTCTTGATTACACAACCTCTAGTAGTAGTAGTAGTAGTACTATATACAATAATACCTTCTACAACTTCCTTCTTGATGAAATCCTCAGAATAACAGAAAGTGAGTATGGTTTCATTGGAGAAATATTATCTGATCAAGACTCAAGTCTTTTTTTAAAGACATTTGCAATTACCGATATTTCATGGAATGAAGACACAAAAAAGTTCTATAAAGAAAATGTAGATAATGGTTTAAACTTTAAAAATTTAGAGACCTTGTTTGGAGAGGTGATCAAGACAGGACAAGCAGTTCTGACTAATAACCCAAAAAACCATCCCAAGGCCGCAGGTATACCACAGGGACATCCTCCATTAAATGCATTCATGGGAATTCCAATTCACTTTAACAATAAATTAATAGCGATGGTAGGAGTCGCTAATCGTGTTAATGGTTATTCTCAAGATTTATACAATTCACTAGGTCCTCTCCTAGAGGTTATTGGTGAAGTTATTAGTCATCAAAACTTTAAGAGAGAAAAAGACCTTACCGAACTGCAATCAAAATTAATACTCGATGGAACAGGTGTTGCACTATGGAGATTGAATTTAACTGACAACAGTCTTATCTGGGATAACTCCATGTACAAACTTTATGAGTTAGATGAAAAAGATTTCAGTGGTCATTTTGATGCCTGGGAAAAAAGCCTTCATCCTGATGATAAAGAAAAGAGTGTAAAAGAAATACAAGATGCCATCAAAGGAATTAAAGACTTTGATACTGTATTTAGAATTAAAACCTCAAAAAATGATGTTAAGTATATAAGAGCAAAAGCGAAAGTTCTTAGATATGAAAATGGTGAACCTTACTCAATAATTGGTACAAATTGGGATAATACAAAAGAAGTCAAATATCAAAATTTATTGGTGGAGGCCAGAGATCGCGCGGAAGATTTCACAAAGGCAAAATCTCTTTTTCTAGCAAACATGTCTCATGAGATCAGAACTCCCATGAATGGTATCATTGGAATGGTTTCACTTTTAAATCATACTCAATTAAATAATGAACAGAAAAATATGTTAACAACAATCAAGTCTTGTGGGGACAGCCTACTCACTATTCTAAATGATATCCTTGATTATACAAAAATTGAATCTGGAAAATTAGAAATCATAAATACCAGCTTTAATTTAAGAAAAAATATCGATGAAGTTGTTTTTCTGATGGCAAATATTGCATCAATTAGCGGAATAACAATAAACACAGAAATAGACGAATCTATTCCTGCATTCATAATATCGGATAACGTTAGATTTAAACAAATTGTCACTAACCTACTCAGTAACGCCATTAAGTTTTCTGAAAAAAGTAAAAATGTATATCTAAAAATAAGTAAATTAGAGGGCAACAACAATAAAATCAAGCTTCTTATTAGTATCGAAGATCACGGCATCGGAATGACAACTGAAGAACAACAAAAGTTATTTCAGGAGTTTTCACAAGTAGACAGTGGTATCACAAGAAATTACGGAGGAACAGGATTAGGTCTCTCTATTTCAATGAAACTTGCTAATTTAATGGGAGGAATCATTAAAGTTGAGAGTGAAAAAGGGAAAGGATCCAAATTTTCATTAGAGTTAGAAGTAAAAGAGGGAGATGCAATCAAAGAACAAAATAAAAAATTTAACTTTGAAGATTTCTCTGAAAAATATCCACATAAGATATTACTTGTAGAAGATAATAAAATTAATCAATACCTTGCCATAGGTTTTTTGAATAAACTTGGTTATCCATGTGACTTGGCAGAGAATGGACAAATAGCTGTTGATATGGCCAATAAAAATAACTATTCATTAATTTTTATGGATATGCAAATGCCTGTAATGGATGGTGTCACCGCTACAAAAGAAATTCTCAAGAATTTAAAGTCTGTTTCTATCGTTGCTATGACAGCAAATGTTCTTATCGAGGATAAGGAAAAATGTATGAATGCCGGAATGGTGGCCTTTCTTCAAAAGCCCATTAAGTTAGAAGAGTTGGCATTGACTATTAAAAACCTAGAAAAAATAAAACAAAATTAAGATAACCTAGATAGACTCTGTGGACTTAACTTCATCTTATGAGATTTTAATAATCCGATAATTATGGTGCCATTTTCTTAAACGTATCTGAGCTTCTTCATTAGTCTTGTGGCCTTGATTTTCACTTGATTATTTTATCAAAAAAGTGAGATGGGATGACAAAAATCTAAATTATAAAATATCATATGCGATCCGTCTTAACCCTCAATTCACTTTTGTGAGAGAAGCAAGGCTACTAACTTAGACTTTCAGAAGAAATAAACTCTCTAACCTTTTATCTAATATTAAACTTCGCACAGGTCTCATCCATAATGTAGTTGGAAGGTGTGCAGCTGAAGTCGACGCAGATTATTCTTTTGCCTTTGGATCTGCCTTTAGTGGCGATTTGATCATAGAATTTACAGGAGTGAATGCCTGAATTAGGCACTTGATCTAGCTGATCGAGAGAGAGACAGGTTTCTTGGGCCATTCGGCGGACAGCATTTCCCTTCTCTGCAAGCTCTTGAGAAGAGATGGAGTGAATAGGATTACTAAGATGTCCTGCTTTTCCGTAATGGCATTTATTGATGACTTTATACGTTCTACTAGGATTTACAACAAATTGCTTTGGTGGAGAAGATGGTCTATTCACTCTGGAGTTTCTAGATCTAGGGGCCTTTTCAAGATCAAACTCTGAACACTGCTCATCCATCTCCTCTGTAAAGCCTATACAAGAGTGTCGCACACACATCACTCTTTTTCCCTTATATCTCCCCTTTTGAGCAATTTGAGAATAATAGAGACACTCTCCTATCCCGCTATTAGGGTTTCTTTTAAGACCATTCACTCCAATACATTTTTCTTGAGCTCTTTTTTGAACTATTCCTAATTGAGAGCTAAGACTTACTTTTGAAAACTTATAGAGAGGCTTATCTACAATAGTTTGCTTACTATAAACACATGTTTCATGCTTTCTGGTCTCTCTAGCGAAAAGTGTTTGAAAAGAAAAGAGAAAGGCGACAATGAGCAGTATTTTCATAAATGAATCCTTTTTCTAAGAGTAATCTCAAAGCAAAAAAAGACAAAGACAATTCTATCTGAGATCATACTATTTATCTAAACGAGCTTTATTTAACAAGGAGTGTCCGATGAAAACAATAGGTTATGCCGCCCATTCCCCTGAGTCTAATTTGGTTCTCTACCATTTTGAAAGAAGAGACTTAAGAGATAATGATGTTGCCATTGAAATCCTCTACAGCGGTATTTGTCACTCGGATCTTCATACCGTTAAAGGAGACTGGGGTGAAAGACCCTATCCCCTCATTCCAGGTCATGAAATTATTGGAAAAGTTATTAACGTTGGAAAAGATGTTAAAAAGTATAAGGTAGATGATCACGTTGGAGTCGGTTGTCTCGTAGACAGCTGCCAAACTTGTGATCAATGTGCAAAGCATGAGGAACAATTTTGTAGAAGTGGTCTTGTCGCCACTTATGGCAGTGAAGATCAATACATGGGAGGAGTCACTCAAGGCGGGGACTCTAAACATATTGTCGTTCGTGAAGAGTTTGTGGTGAAAGTTCCGGAGAAGCTTGATATCAGTAAAGCAGCTCCTATTCTTTGTGCGGGCATTACCACCTACTCTCCACTTAGAAAGTGGAATGTAGGGAAAGGGTCTAGGGTTGCAGTTGTGGGTCTAGGAGGACTTGGACATATGGGTGTCAAGCTTGCTGCGGCCATGGGAGCAGAGGTCACAGTGATTAGTCGAAATAAAGATAAAGAAAAAATCGCTCTTAATCTAGGCGCTCAAGGAATTTTAGACTCTAGTGATGAAGAGGCGCTAATGGGAGCTATGAGTAGTTTTGATCTTATTTTAGACACCGTTCCTGTTAAACATGATGTTAATCCCTACCTTCCTCTTTTAGATGTAGATGGAACTCTGGTTCTTGTAGGCCAACTTGGTCCTGTCGATGAGCCTATGACGATACCTCTGATTATGGGGAGAAGAAGAATTGCCGGATCATTAATAGGTGGACTTAAGGAAACTCAAGAGGTCCTTGACTTCTGTGCGGAACATAAAATTCTACCCGATTGTGAAATGATTCAAATAGAGGAAGTGAATAAGGCATGGGAGAAACTTTTAGGTGAAAAACCTGGTCACCGTTTTGTTATTGACATGAGTTCCCTAAAGCTAAATTAAACATTTTTACCATACTTAAAAAGGAGAATTTTGATGCAAAATGCTTTAAAAAAACTATTTCTAACCATGGCCACTTTGATACTCTTTTGTAGGCCCAGTCATGCTGGTCTACTTTTAGAGCCCTTTCTTGGTTATAATATTGGTTCTATTGAATACACTGTTAGCAATACCAACACAGCACTCGATGGAAGTTATGAATTTGATCTAACGGGTACGGAGTTAGGCGGCCGAATCGGATATTCATTCTTAGGTCTTAATGCCGGTCTTCAATACTCCATGGGAAGTTATACAAAATCAGATAGTACAAAACCAGCTGGAGTGGCCGCTTCCGCTGATGATGACTATGATGCTACTCTTATGGGTGCTTTTATTGGCTTTAACTTTCCAATCCTCGTACGAGTTTGGGGAACCTACTACTTTGACTATACTCTCGAAGATACCAATGGTGATGACAAGGGTGACGAAGATTCAGGTTCTGGGATTGGTCTAGGGATTGGATTTACTCCCATTCCATTTTTGAGCATCAACTTAGAATACAGAATGTTAAGTATTGATGAAGCAAAAGATGCAACTGATGGTAGTATTACACGTTATCCAAGTAGCACGGTAGGAGAAATTGATAATAATATGATCTTCCTAAGTGTCTCTGCACCCTTTGATATCTAGAGAATATTTTTTAAAATAGGGCCTCACTCTTTGACAGGCCCTTTTCCTATTCAATCTTACGATATAGTTCAGAGGACTATGAGAGATATAAAATCAAAGCTTAAAGCAAAAATGAGCTATTTCCTATTGAAAAAGCCCCTGCCCTATATCGTTTTAGGAAAATCTCGATCTCTTTTAAATCTTGCTCGAAAAGAGATGCAAAAACTACTTCATAAAAATCACTCCCTCAAAATTAAAAAGAATCAATTTTGTCTGCATGAATTTAACCCAAGCGGTACGAAAAAGGCCCTTGTGGTCCATGGCTGGATGTCAGAGTCCACTCACATGATGATGCATATTAAGTTTCTCGTCGAACAAGGGTATCAGGTTTTTGCTATTGATTTTCCTGCCCATGGCAAGAGTAAAGGAAGCTTTCTTACATGGAGAGATGCTATTCACTGCCTTCTTCATACACAAGATGTTTTTGGAGCATTTGATGTCATTGTGGGACACTCCTATGGTGGAGGGATGGTGGTCAATGCTAGTGGAGTAGCCGAGCTCTTTGATGAATTTGAGAAAAGACTGATCGCTAAGAAATATATTCTTCTTTCAAGTTCTCTGGATATTTCGGTACCCATCAGACTTTTTTCAAAGCTTGCCCGACTTAATGAAAAGGAAAAAGCTCTTTTTAAAGAGATGATCATTGAGGATGCTGATATTGAAATCGAAAAAATGAGTGGAAAGTACCTTTTAAGTAATCATCCAATTGATGCTGAATTTCTGGTGATTCATGGAGATAAAGATTATGTGGTCAAACCTGAGGTGAGCCGAAATTTTTCACAGCTCGGTGAACATGTCACTTTAATTGAAAAAAAGGATCTCGGACATATGGATATGCTGTTTGATGAGAGTCTATTAGAGGATATTAAAGACTTTTTAGAGGACTAGGATTTTCTTTCACTATAGCGATCTACAAGAAACTCAGCGTGATCTCTCGTAAGATAAGTAAAACGCATGAGCTCTTCCATAACATCAACGACTCGGTCTCGAAAGCTTGATTCCTTCATGGTCCCGTCATCATGAAATTCTTGATAGGCCTTAGCGACAGAGCTTTGATTAGGAATGGTAATCATTCTCATCCATCGGCCTAGGATTCTCATGCTGTTGACAGCGTTAAAGCTTTGGGAGCCTCCACTGACTTGCATGACAGCTAAGGTTCTTCCCTGCGTCGGTCTTACCGCACCCATAGAAAGAGGAATCCAATCAATTTGGGTCTTCATAAGGCCGGACATATTTCCGTGAAGCTCTGGCGAGGACCAAACTTGTCCTTCGGACCATAGGCTTAGCTCTCGAAGTTCTTGAACTTTAGGGTGATTCACAGAACGATCATAATCATAGGTAGGTAGACCGTCGGGATTATAAAACTTTACTTCAGCGCCCATGTACTTAAGAATTCTGCCGGCCTCCTCTGCCAGGAGCCGTGAATAGGATCTCTCTCTTAATGAACCATAGAGAATAAGAATCCGTGGTTTGTGAGATGAAGAATTTTGTTTTTTGGAAATAAGGCTAAATTTCTCAGAATCAAGATAGCTCATTGATGTTTCCCATTTCTATTATTAGTAACCTAGAAGGATTGGGCCAAGAATACTTTCAGAGTCATGAGAAATTAGAAAGTGATCTTCTAAAGTCGTAAAGTTATGGAGCCTAACTGAATAAGGACCATCCCAATTAGTAAGATAAGTCATTTCACTATCTCTTGAGTACACCGGCCATGGATCGGCTTGACTACTGTTGCTACATTTACTCATGCTTAATCTCTGTAGATCTGACTCTGGATTGCCATAAAGTAGCGAGTCTCTTGGAATTAAGTAGATATCATCATCACAAAGAGGGTCTCTTTTAGAAATAAAAAGAAGATCTCCGTTTTCCCTAAAAACAGGGAACCAATTGTGATATTGACTTGTAACAAAGGTTGTTAAACCTCGATATCGATCATGAAGCATGATTTGTCCTAAATTGGCATCGTGATCAGTACCCCTTCCAAAGGCAACATAACGTCCATCGGGAGAAAAACTAGGCGCCCACTCTTCCTCAATTGAACGAACTACTTGTCCATTGACGGTTGTTCCATTTGTGCTGTTGGTATCTTCGATAAAGAAATCATAATGATTCTCCAGGTAGTCGTTTGGTTTCATCACGACCTTGGCATGATGGCTACTGGCTACCGCATCATTGAGTTGAATATCATTATCCGATTTATAAACGATTTCGTTTCCATCAAATGAGAGTCTAGGGTCTTCATCTCTAAACGGTCTTTCGATTAGAGAATTTACTCGTACTCGTTTATTTAAAGAGGCGGAGTAAATATTCCAGCTATTTCTTACCAGGGCACTAAAAACTAATGTCTTTCCATCTCTACTAATATCAAAATTACCCGATTTTCCATTAAACTTTTTAGGCAGTACTGATGAAACAGTCTTCGTTTGAGAATCATAAACATGGATTGTTCCTGGATATCCTAATAAGAAGTAGAGCTTTCCATTGAAATCGTAATTTGTAAGAGTGAAATTGTGCATACCCTTACTAGTCTTAATTTCATTAACTTCTTGAGCAAAAGACAAATGAACTGAAAGCAATATGGAAAAGATAATCATTTTTAACATTTTTAAATTCACCTTCTATGATTTTGTATTTGTTTCTACAATAATTTTGGACCTTAAGAAAGGTAAAAAACTTGTGTCAAGATGTTGCTCTGAGGCGGATTCGAACCACCGACACAAGGATTTCGGCCCTTTACTCTACCGTCTGACTTATCAGATTGCATCATATTTGTTGAACCTCGTATTGTTATTGATATGAGGCTTTTAGAAATAAAAAAATAAGCTCTCGAAATTTATTTAAAATTTTCTTATTATTGATATAATTATTTGAAGCAGGAGATATTCATGTACCTTTTTTTTAATCAGATTAAATAGAATATCAGCGCAAATCACCAATGATGAAAATCTGAAGTCGAGCAGTTCATTTCATAATTTTTCAAATATTTGTATTCATTACGCACATTAAATAGGAGTTCTCATATGAAAAATTTCTTACTGTTCTTTCTCATATTTTCAATTCAACCTGTATTATCCCAAGATGATGATAGTCTTGAAGAATTGGACGAGATACCTATTGAGTCAACAGTTGAAGCTCAAACACCTCGTAATAAAAAGGGACGTGCGTTTATTTTTAAGGGAGAAGGTGTTGAAGTTTTTCCCAGTGATCTTGTCAAAAACGTCAATTCCATCGATATTTTTAAAAGTAAATCTCCGTACCCAAGAACTGTCATTAGACAACACAGCACGGCTGCTTGTACGGCCGCAGTTTGTGCAATGCTGCTCATCGATAAAGGGGCCGATCCAAAAAAATTAGAATGTTTTGATGGTATTAAGAAACGGAAAAAGTTTAAACCTCACGCTATTATTATTGAGGATTTTCTCAAAGCTAAATGGAAGTATGCCGAGAGTCGCATTTATCTTCATGATTCTAAAAATGAATTGTACAAAAACGAACAGCTTCAAATCAAATTAAAAACGATTAAGCAAATATTAGATAAGAACTCAGGCGTTGCCATTAGTATGCGTTTAGGTAAGAAGAGTAAAAATCCAAATAAGATTTATACCCATGCCATTATTCTTGATCAATTTACTGAAGACTATAAGTTTGCTTTTATTAGAGATCCCTGGAGGGGAGTTCAGCTAAAAGTACCCATGAAACGCTTGCTCAAAAAGATTCCTCACACGGGTGTAAATATGATTTATCCTGTCCAAAAGTAAATTTAAGGTTTAGGTAAGAGTTCATTCTTAATAGCTAGATTATATTTTGATAATAAAAATGAAAAAGCCAGAGTGGGTTAGACTCTGGCTTTTTTAATCACTCAAAAGAATGGTGCCCCGAGGCGGATTCGAACCACCGACACAAGGATTTTCAGTCCTTTGCTCTACCGACTGAGCTATCAGGGCACATCAAATGAGAGGACAAATTAAAATTTTGAGAGGACTTCGTCAATTTAAATATGGGTTTTAGCAGAAAATTTGGGTATTATTTTTTTCATGACGTTAAGAATTAAGAAATGTGAACTGACTAAGGGAAGTTGGAGAAGTAATGCTTTCATCTTTCTTCCCTCAGAAAATACGGCCCAAAAGAGCTTGGTTGGGCTCTTTACTCACGGCTATACCTCTCATAAAGGCTCCATATTAACTTGGCCCACTCGATTGGCAGAAGAAGGCATTGCGTCTATCCTTTTCGACCTACCGGGTCATTATCTTGGAAGCTTCAATGAAGTGAGCTCCTTTGAAGAGTTTAAAAAAGGTGCTCATGAGCTTTTTATTAAGGCCCATGAAGAGCTAGGTAAAGAGGTCTCTTTGGAGGCTAAAACGCTTGTTTTTGCTGGTCACTCACTTGGAGGGCTTCTTAGCTGTAAGGCGCTTGGTTTAAAAGAATTTGAAAATAAGAAAAAACTCGCTATAGCCGTTGGTTTAGGGCTCGCTCCCGATCAAGGAACTCACCTTTTTGAAACCGATTTTTATAAAAATACTCTTATCATTAGAGAGCAATTGGTCTCCCCTGTTCTTTGCCATAAAAATGTTTTTGATTGGCTTAAAAGTGAAAAAGAAAACCTTACCATTAGTGGTCACCGTGTTCACTTAATTACAGGAATGGATGATCTCGTTGTTGGTAAATCAGGATCCGAAAGACTTAAAGAGCTTCTTGAAGGTCTTGGTAATCAAGTAACTCTTGATCGTCCGACGAAGCTACCTCATCATATGCCTGAGATGGGAGCGCCATTTGTAAAAAAATTCCTCAAAACAGAAAAGCTTATTTAAAAAAAAGTTTAATACTTTTTAAAAGTCCTACTCGCCCAGTTCGCTCAAGTGGTGTTTGATGAAAGACTTTTCGAAAACCTCGATTAGTCATATTTTCTAGATCCGTTATAATTTCTCTTATAGGTCTTGTGAGAAAGAAATCTTTGATGGGAGATGCAATTTCTTCAGTTTCTGTAACTCTTGCAAGAGCTCTTATATTCCAGGGACAGACATCCTGGCAGATATCACAGCCAAAGATCTCCCCTCCAGCGTTAGGGTAGCCTTTTGGTGGATCAGCTTCTTTAAAAAGCTCAATCGTATAGGTACTGATGCATTTATTGGTAATGATGGTTCTCCCTTCGATGGCCTCTGTCGGACAAAGATCGATACATTTGGTGCATTGACCACAGTGATCGGTATCTAATGGATTTGATTTCAAATCAAGCTTTTGATCAAGAAGAAGAGAGCCTAGGATAAAAAAACTCCCGTGACTTTTATTAATAAACATGGAATTTTTTCCAAACCAACCAAGTCCTGCTCTATAAGCAAGATCTCTTTCTAAAATGGGTTGAGTATCTAGGCTAAACTTGGTTTGTATGCCCTCCGGTAACTCGCTCGCAAGTTTTTGAAGCTTTTCACGAACTTCAACATGATAGTCTTTTTCTTTAAAACCAAAGACGTAGCCCGCTATTTTGAGACCATTACTAAGAGGAGACTTATAGAATTCCTCAAGCGCTTTTTTTTCTTTTTGATAGCTAAATAGGAAAACGAGCGCCGACTTAAAATCTGGATAGTACTCCGTGATTTTTTTTCTCTTTTCTTTTTTATCTCCTGAAAGGTATTGAAGGGGTTCATGGTAACCTTGAGAAACCCATTGGTCATAGTGATCGAAACTTAAGGCCTCATCCCTATCGGTATAGCCCCAATCCAGGATTCCTAAATCATCAAGAAGTTTTTGATCAAAAAGTGAGCTCACCTTATTGAATAATCTCTACGATAACGGAGTTTGAAGTTCCTCCTTGAAAGAACTTTCCCTCTCCTTTAGTGACAACTACTTTATCTCCACTTTGAAGATTAAATTGTTCTTTCACCATTTGAACGACTTGTTTTTGAAGATCCAAATTGTCTTCATCAAAGTTTGTGAGAAAAAATGGAGTACACCCCCAAAACAGACACATTCTACGAACTACATTAATAGAATTGGTAACTCCTAAGATCGGAATCTTTGGTCTAAAGCGACCTAGTTTTCGACAAGAGTTACCTTCCGTGGTCATACAAAGAATTCGATGAGCATTAATATTTTCAGCAATCAAAGAGGCCGCAATCATCATCGTTGAACCGACATCCTCAATGAGAAGATCTTTTAGTGAGATTCTTTTTTTAGGATATTTTTCAGCTTCAATAATAATTGAAGACATCATCTTCACTGCTTCAATCGGAAATTTACCAGAAGCGGATTCAGCAGACAGCATAACGGCATCAGTTCCATCCCAGATGGCATTAGCAACATCACTGGCCTCTGCTCTAGTTGGAGTGGAAGTATTAATCATACTTTCAAGCATCTGAGTTGCTGTAATAACTGGAACACCTTTAAGATTACATAATGAGATGAGTTTTTTCTGAACAACAGGAACAAGGTGGTCTCCGACTTCGACCCCCATATCTCCTCTTGCCACCATAACAATATCGACTTCATCAGTGATCTCTTGAATATTAAGAACGGCCTGGGGCTTTTCAATTTTGGCGACAACCAACACCTTAGCATTTCTTTGTTTTAAAAATTCTTTAATTCGAATGATATCATTTCGATCTCGAACAAAAGAGAGTGCTACAAAATCAATCCCCTCTTTAATTCCAAAATCAAGATCTCTTTGATCTTTTTCTGTAAAACTAGGTGCACTAATATTAGCATCCGGAAGGTTTATTCCTTTTTTAGATTTTAGAACTCCACCTTCGGTAATTTCTATAAGATAAGCATCCCCTTCTCTTTCAATGGCCTTGGCCTTAATTTTGCCATCATCAAAAAGAATTTTTGTTTTAGGAACACAGTCATCAACAAGTTCAGTATATTCTGAAGGAATAAAGTTTTTCTTAAATTGTTCTTTGAGTTCTGGAACACCAATATACCACCTGCTTCCTTTTTCAAGGTTAATTTCTTCTTCTAAAACACCAACTCTGATTTTAGGTCCCTGAAGGTCTTGAAGAATGGCCACTTCACGACCAAGCTCTTTAGAGGCCTGCCTGATGTTTTTAATGAGGTCGCTATGCTGCTCGTAGGTCCCGTGACTCATATTCACTCTTGCCACGTCGAGACCGGCCTCTATGAGTTGTTTGATAGTATCGAGGCTGTTGCTGGAGGGACCGAGGGTGGCGACAATTTTAGCTTTACGTATATTTTTTGCTTTTACCATAAAGCTATTTTATCACCACCATAGGTGAAACAAAAGAGGTCATAGAAGAGGATCAATAATCTCGACAAAGACTTCTTTGGGGTGTGCACCATTGACCAGCTGACCATTTACAAAGAATGTCGGAGTGGATTTGACACCTATTTTCTTCCCATATTCGAGATCTTTTTCTACGGCCGCTGCATATTTATTAGAGTCTAGACATTTATTGAATTTATCTTGGTTAAGACCGAGCTTTTTGGCATGGTCCTTAAGGCTTTTAACATCAAGATTGGTTTGATCATTAAACATTTTGTCATGCATCTTCCAAAAATTTTCAGACCCTTGCTCATTGGCACAAAGACCCGCCTCGGCAGCTTTTTTAGCATTGATATGAAATGGAAGTGGAAAGTTTTTAAAAACAATCTTAATCTTTTTCCCATACTTATCTTTAAGTTCATCCATCACATTCTTCCCTTTTTTACAGAAAGGACACTGAAAGTCAGAGAATTCGACAATCGTGACTTTTGCCGAAGAATCGCCCCAAGTCGGTTCATTAGAAATCTCTACATCAAAAGTTGGTCGACTTGGTTTTTCAAAAAAGATTTCCACAGGATTTGATTTTGTCTTTTTGTTGATCCATGCATCGACATCCTTTTTCTTATTTTCCATTGATAGAAAGTTTACGATTCGCTCTTTCATTTTATCGTTCACACTATCTTCAGGGATTCCTCTATTTTTAATAAACTCATCAATCTCTTTTTGACTCGGTTTAAAGTCTTTACTGATATATTTTTCAAGATACTCATCATTACTGAGGCCTTTTTTATTAGGGTCATTTTTCATAAAAGTCTCAAGCATGATGGCCTTGAGACGATTCATTTTGAGCTCATAGACTTTCATCTCTGCTTCGAAGATTTCATTCTCAATTCCTTGATAAAGTCTTTGATAACTCACTTCTTCACCGGCAACTTTAGCTGCGATGCCCTTATTGACTTGTTCTCCAGATGATTTAAAAACGAGATTAGGTTTGGATTCAACTTTTTCGTTACAGGACGTAAAAAAAAGTAAAAACACGAACATAAATCCAAAGAGATGTTTCATATAAGCCTCCAATATTTGAAAAATATTAGCCTAGAAAAATTAATGAATCAATTGAGCGATGAATTGCTTGTACTCATTGGATCTCTCCATTAATACTTGATGATTTCCCTCATCTAGAAGGGTTCCATTATCAAGAACGATAATTCGATCCGCATTGACAGTGGTTTCAATTCGATGAGCAACAATAAGGGTGAGAGCATTTTTTTGCATAAGGAGAACGACTTCTCTTAAAGCAAGTTCAAGATCAGAGTCTAAGGCAGAGCTGATTTCATCAAAGAGTACAACAGGCTTTTTTAGATAGCAGCTTCTTATAGCGGAGATGAGCTGATTTTGTCCTGCAGAGAGCATTTTAGGAGAAATAGAAGTCTCTAAATCAATATCCCAAATATTAAGATAAAGAATCTTAGTTTTCATCCAATCCCAAAATTCTGTTAGCTCCTGAGTAATTTCATTACGAAAACTAATATTGAAGGCGAGAGAAGCAGTGAAGATGTGAGAGTCTTGAGATACCAGCCCCACCTGTTCTCTATAGTGCATCAGTTCTAGTGGAGAGCTAGTCGCAGAAAACTTGATGGTTTCTTCTTCGGTAGAGTGAAAGGAGATGGTCCCTTTTTGAGGAATAATCTGTCCCGAGATCATATTTAAAAGAGTGGATTTACCTGCACCAGAGAGTCCAACAATTCCAATGGACTCCCCTTTTTGGCCAGCGAAATGAATATTATGAAGTCTAAAGGCCTCTCGATTATTATTTTTATCATAGCTAAATTCATCGACATCAATTTGAAGAGTCTTAAGGTTAAGTACTTTTACTTCTCTTTCTAATTCACTTGAAAAAGTGCTCTCTAGATCAAAAAGAAAGTCATTGATTCGCGTAAGTCCTGTTGCCGCTCTTTGGATATTCGTTACCTTACCAGCAATTGATTTAATTGGGTTAATAGATCTTTGAATAAGTTCAACCAAAGCGAGAATAATCGCTCCTTGTTTAATTTCACTATAAGGAAAGATAAAAACCACGAAAGCAAGGAGTAGCGGATACAGAGACTCGGCGAGAGAATAATAGCTAGCATCCCAAACGTTTGCGTGCATTTGCTTCTTTAAAAAATCATCAAAGGAAATTTTTCCTTTTTTGGAGCTGTATTCATGATGAGAGTTAAAAAAGTTTTCAGAGAGTCCACCAACTACGTTGGCGACGGTTTGAGAGACCTGGCCTTTGGATTTTCGAACTCGGCTGTAGACTTCTGTCATATAGCGCCCTCCCCAAACCAAAAGAAAGGAGAAGACCACTTCAATCACCGCTAGAAAGATCCCAGTAGTTTTATTGAGAGAAATAAAGTTAATCAAAAAAGAAAAAACAAAACAAAAGTCAAAAACAATAATAAAGGCACCAGAAGTAACCAGTTCTCTTAGAGCAAGGCCATCACTCATAATTCGAGCAATGACTTCACCCTGCGGATATTCATGTCTTTTATTATCTCCTCTCTCAATTTCGTAATTTAAAAGCCAAGAAACAAAAAGCTTATTTCGAACATTACCAATAATATCTCGAATATAGATATTGACACCTATTTGATAAGCAGCTCTAAAAATGTAGGAAACGACATAGATGATAAAAAAGAGTTTTATGACTTCGTAGTACTTTTCTGTACTTTCATAGTTTTCACTAAGCTTTACGAGAAGTTCAGGTATTAGATAGCCAATATAAGAGGATAGACCAAGGCTGATTAGCATTAAAGCAACGACCTTGCCACATCCCTCATAATAAAAATAGCTATACCATTTGTTTTTTGAAGAACTCATATACCTTTGTCTTTACCTCTTCATTTGCCAGAAGAGTACTCGTGGGACCCTGCTCAATAATTCCCTCTCCTTTTTCAAGAAGAAGTGAGTAGTCCGTATTTTTAACTGTTGAGAGCCTATGAGAGCTCATTATAATTGTCTTTCCTTCAAACATTTTTTTCTGATTGAGAACTGAGAGGATCTCTTTTTCTAAAATAACATCGACTGAGGAAAAGGGATCATCCCAAATCAGATAATCTGCATTGGATAAAAGGCTTTTGACAAGGCTAAGCCTTTTTTGCTGTCCACCACTGAGCCTTTTGCCATGCTCTCCCACTTCGAGATCAAAAAGTAATTTTTGATTATTCGCTAAAAAGCCAAGACCAAAAATCTGAAGAAGCTCATAGGCCTTTGCTACCCTATCAGGATCAGGATTTTCTTCCCCTAAAAAAATATTATTAAAAATATTATCGTGATAGATATAGGGGTTTTGGGCGACATAGCTTAAATTCCTCTTTTGATTTTTAAGAATATGGGCCAGTTCATTAAGAATGGTTGATTTTCCACACCCTGTATTTCCAAGAATTGTGGTGATTCCATTTTTAAGATACTGAATCTCTATTCGCTTTTCCCAAAAATAAACATGGGTCTTTTCAAAGCTTGTATCAAGAATCAATCTTTCTTCTTTAAGCTTATTTTCTAAATCATCGGATTCCTCAATAACTTTATAGAGGTCTTGAATTCTTCCCCACGCTGCAATGGAGGCCGTAAAGACAACCCCAATCCAAGAGAGAAACATCAGAGGCTCTAAGAAAAGAAAAACAAAGCCAGAAAAAAGTACAAGGCTTGAAGAAGAAAGATCATTTTGATGAATGATATGAGCACCCCATAAGAATGAGAGTCCAATTCCAAGAGGAATGAAGGGAACTGCGATGGAGACTCCTTGTCCTGCTTTAAAGCTATAAGTAAGTTCTTTAAGACTTAGCGTTTTGAAGAGATCGATAAAGGATGGCTCGGCGTGGAAATTTTTAATAGTTCTTTTCCCATTGAAGACTTCCATAATATTATTTTGAATATCGCCTTGAACATCAGCGGACTTTCGATGCCAGATCCTCGTTTTTCCTACAATGACTGCAAAGAGGGCACTCCCTATGATCATCGGTGTGAGAGCAAGGGTCAGATCTTTATTAAAATTAATGAGTTTTGGAACAAGAACAATCAGGGCAATGATGACATTTCCAAGTTGGAGAAGAGCAAAACCAACAAGCGCTCTAATTTGTTCGGTATCTGTAAAGAGAACCTGAAATAGCTGACCATCCGAAAATTTCTGATAGCGAAGGGGATTTATTTTTTCAAGAGTCTCTAGAATGCTAACTCTCATATCTCGCTCAAGGACTCTTGCAGGGTAAAAGAAAAGAAGACGGGAGCTCGTTCTAAAAATAATGATTCCAACAGCAAGATAGAAAAATATTTTAGTGTCGATGGACTCGGTTCCCTTCTCTACAATTTCTGCGAGATCTTTGGCATAAAATGGCAAATAGCTACCCATATAATGAGTAAAATAGAGAGCAATCCCTGCCAAAATATAATATGGGTAAAAGCGTTTAAATTGATTAGAAATCAACCGCAGCAAACTTTTTGGAATGTCCATTGTTGCAACTTATCAAAAAGCCTTGGAAAAGCAAAAGGAATTATTGAAGAAAGAATTCTCCAATAATCTCTCGAACAACTTCTGGAGTCGTTTGATTATAATTCGCAGTTCTTGTAAAAAACTCGTCTAACTCTTTACTATCCCCTTGAAGAAATTTTTCAAAATAAGTTTTGACTGAGTCATAACTCTCTCCTGTGAGAGCTTTGAAGTAAATTGCCTTTTCTCTCGTCGTCAGACCATTTCGGGAGTTTAATTGGTAGTGCTTTTGAATATTAATGATTTCCATGGTTCGAGAATAGCTCAAACCATATTGTGAAACGAGTTTAAGAGCAAGTTTATGCTGATTCATAGTCTCAAGATCGCTCGCCACCATCTCAAGATCTTTTATTTTTTCATCACTCATTTGGTAAACATGATTATTGTCTCCAACGTAGTAATCAACAAGAACTGTGTACGGGAGATAAAGAGTTTCATCTCCAACAAAGACATAGCGGTATCTCACTTCTTCTTTTTGAAAGTTACGAACAATTTCAACGACAAGATCATCTTCTAAGTGGTTTTCAAAAAAGCTTAGTCCATCAAGACCAGAATCTTCATAACTATATATATTAATAGCGTAGAACTTATCATCAATTTGATTTTGAAAAACAACATAATCTGAGTTTGGGTATTTACCGGAGTACTTCACCATTTTAAATTGATACTGAGGATTGGCATTCACTTGAGAGAGGAAACTAGAAATAAGGTCTTTTCTTCCGCAGGATACTAGAACAAAAAACAACAGAAAAAGCGAAATGAGTCGCATAGCCATTCCTTACAGTGAATTAGAGAACTGTGAGGACTTTAAACCGGTATGCAGTTTAACGTCAAGCGCCATCGCAATATTTCTAGAAAATATTTTTCCTTTTTCCGTTAAAAAATAATCTTTCTGTATGCGTTGAAGCAATCCATCTTTTTCAAACTCTCCAATGCGATCAAAGAGATAGAGCATCTGATCTCGGTCAAAGACGCTTGATACCATTTTCAAATCAAGATGCCCCTTACAAAGAAGAAGTGAAATGGCCTCTCCGACAGTTTTATCGATTGTGCTCAGTTGATGCCCATTCTCGATAGCAAGCCTTCCCTGAAGAAGATCATGCCTATAACCAGAGGCATCTTTTTTATTTTGAATATAACAGCTAGGAGAAGTGGAAATACTGGTTTGGCCAAGACCAATCAGGGACGGGGACGGGGCAATGGTATAGCCCATAAAATTTCTTTTCATAAGTCCTTGTTCATAGGCCTTATAAAGAGGGTCCGTCTTCTTTACAAAATGATCGAGCCCAATATGAGCATAACCATTTTCTCTTAGTCTTCTCTCCCCTAGCTCTTTTAAATCATACTTTTCTTTTCCTTTAGGAAGATCATATCTCTCCAGTGCTTTTTGATGACGAATTTTCCAAGGAACATGGGCGTAACTAAAAAAGGCAATCGTATCTGGAGAAAGAAAGCTTACTTTATCAAAGGTCGATTGAATGGTTTCTAGGGACTGTTCAGGGAGACCATAGATCACATCAAAATTAATACTTTTAAATCCATTTTCTCTTGCAAGCTCCACTTTTTCTTTGACTAGAGCAAAAGGTTGAATTCTTCCAATAACCTTTTGAACGGTTTCAGCGAAATCTTGAATTCCAAAGCTCACTCGATCAAACCCATATTTTTGAAAGGTTTCAAAATGTTCTTTTTCCGTCACTCTGGGATCGGCCTCGAAGGAGCCACAAAAATGAGGACCTTTTTCTATTTTGCTAAAAACCTCTCCTAAAAACCAATCAAAATTTGAAGGACTGATAAAGGTTGGAGTTCCTCCACCGAAGTGAATATTATTCACTTTGATACTTCCCAGTTTCTCGAGATAGAGATCAAGCTCTTTTAAAAGAAGTTCCAGATAGGGTTTTTCAAGTTCATGATTACGAGTGATCTCTCGATTACATCCACAATAAAGACAAAGCTTTTCGCAATATGGAATATGGAGGTAGAGATCAATCTCAGGGTTCTCTCCGATGCTTTCAAACCAGTCTTTTTGAGTAGGAGCACCTTCCCAGTGAAGAAAAGAGGGGTAGCTGGTATATCGGGGAGCCGCCACGGCATATTTTTGTATAAGATTTCGCATAGTTAGGCTGCCTTTTGGTTTTCATTTTGGAGCTAAACCTGTAAAAAGAAAATGATTTAAATCATCGACTTAAAACACTTTTATGAATTGCTATGTTTGAGCAAATTTACGAGGTAAAACTATGAAACTAATACAGATTTTTGTACTTGGACTTTTAGCGTTTAATACACATGCCAATATCACTCTTATACCAAAGGAAGACCTTACTAGACCACTTCCTGTTATGATTGTAGCTGATAACCAGTTTACCAATCTGATGGCCTATCCTCATCTTATCCGAACCAAGATGATCGATAAAATCATTAGTGTATCGATTAGACCGCCTCAATTGGATCTTTTCTCTAGAGATATTTTCGAATACACACTTAAGAATCACGCTCAAAATAAAAATATCATTCACCTTGGAGACGCTCTTAATCTGGGGTGTAAAAATGAGTGGAGAACTTTCACAGACGTTATGAACTCAAAGCACGGTAGTCATAAGTCTTGGGTTATGGCACCAGGAAATCATGACTTCTTTTTCTACGGAAATGGTGGTGGATCTAGGGCCTTTAAGAAAACTAATCTTAAAAATCTTTGGGAAAAAATCTGTCAAACAGATTATCCAGTGAATAAACCAGAAAAGTATAAAACTCACCTTTTATCTAAAGATGTCTTTGTTGAATATTATCTGAATGAGCTTGAGTCTCAGGATCTTGGTTTTTCTAGAGACCAGATGAGATGTCATACCAGAGAGGCTACAAAAGATCGTCATGAGCCCGACACTCTTCTGAGAGTTTGTTTCTATCAAGCAAAGGACCCTAATGCTTACCTTCAAAAGGTCTATACAATTCTTCCTCTGAATGATGATTTAAGAGTTTCTTATAAATCCCTACTCGTTCAAGAGCTTAATCTTTCAAGTGGAGGAAAAGGTGAACTTCCTGTAAAGGCGATTCTTATGGATTCGACGGATTACCCCGAAAGTCCACTTCTCCCTGCTTTTAGTAAGCCTTTAAGTGATGGAAGAGCATTTGTAACACGATCGCAAAATGCTGGACTTGTAGGATCTTTTCGAGAGACTCAATTAAAACTTGTTCGATCTTGGATGGAAAGAGATTCAGAAGCAAGTTTTCTTCTCATGGCCCATCATCCTTATGATACTTTTAATAAAGCTTCTCGAGTTGGAATGGATGCTATTTCAAAAGATTTTCCTAATAGTATTTATGTTTCGGCCCATACTCATTCGGGTTACCATAAAAAGCATGACCATGTGAATGAGCTCAATCTTGGTTCTATGACCGATTTTAAACCTCAGTACCTTGAACTTGAATACACGACTAAGTCGAAGCTTCATTTTAAAAGAACTACTTTTGATATAGAAACGATTAATGACCCTATTCTTTGTGATGAGCAATATAATGAAACAGGAAAAGAGCTTGGTTATACCGCTTATAAGAAAGCTCGTAATGGTGCTAAAAGAATGTATGACTTTACTCTTTCTACAATTGAAAGAAGTATCATTAAAGTCTTTGAAGCGATTATGCCTGGTCAGCTCTCTCAGGAGATGTCAGAGCTTGGTCCTCTTTACTGTCGAGGGACTAAATGTCGAGTGAGTAAGCTCGAAAAAGTAAAAGAGCTCTTAAAACTCGATCACGAGCATCTCAGAAGCGAAGAGTTTCTCGATCAAAGACTTCGCTATGGTTCTTGCCAGGTAATCTGGGCCGCAACAGCAGAAGATAAGCTCACAAGAAAGGAAAAATAGGTGAAATTCCTCTTTCTATTACTTTTTAGTACAAGCCTTTTTGCAGGTGAACTTTTTCATGTAGGACCTTATCTTCAGGCTCCAAGTGAAAATTCGATGACTGTTAAATGGGAAGCAGAGAATAATGGAAATTATGAAGTGCTCTATGGCACCAATGCTTTAATTCTTAATTATTCAGCTCTAGTTACCAGTAAGCGAATTCCTAATATCCTTGCACCCAAAAAAAGAAAGCTTTTTAGTTCCGTTTTAGAAAATCTAGAGAGTGATACTCGCTATTTTTACCGAGTCAAAAGGGGCACTGAGATTTCTGATCTCTATGAATTTAAAACCTTTCCCCAAAAGAAAGAGAACTTCTCTTTTCTTGCTTTAAGTGATGCTCAAAACGGAAATGAACTTACCGCTCGAGTGGTTCGAGAAAACCTGATGCTTCATGCTTTTGAACAAAACTATGATGATTATCTCTACCCGGTTCAATTTGCCCTTTTTAGTGGTGATCTTGTTCAGCACGGAAGTATTTATTCTTTATGGAAAACTCAATTCTTTGATCCCCTCGCCCCTCTTTTAGAAAAGATTGCTGTGATTCCTGCTAAAGGAAATCACGAAGAGAATCATGCACTCTATTTTGAATATTTTGATCTTCCTCGAAACGGCTCTCCTGGAAAAGAAGAGCATTGGTATTATTTTGATCATGGAAATGTTCGCTTTATTGGTCTTGATACCAACTTTTTCTTTCGATCAAAAAAGCAACTTAATTGGCTTAAAAAGGTTCTTCAAGAAGTACAGGAAAGAGAGGACCTCGATTTTGTTATTGCTCACTTTCATCATCCTCATGAGAGTGAACTCTGGAATATTGGAAATACTAAATACAGTGGAAAAATCCAACAAATTCTAGAAGATTTTTCTAATGAGTCTGGAAAACCAAGCGTCCACCTTTGCGGACACACTCATGCCTATTCAAGAGGGCATTCCTTTAGGGCCAATCATACCATGATCACAGTTGCTTCCATTGGCGGTCATCTGGATACCTGGGGTGATTTTGGTGGTCAAACCGATTACCCTGAATATCTTAAAAGCTATTCACAATATGGCTGGGTAATGGGACAGGTGGATTCAGGTGCCAACCCCAAGCTTACTTTTAAACGATACTCTCATGGAACTTCCGCTGGTCTTTATGACATGGGAATCACCGATGAGTTTATACTAAAGCGCTATAATCTTTTGCCGAGTGCTCCTGTGATTAAGAAAATTAAAAGAGCAGAAAAAGAGGTTGAACTTTTTTTATCTGAATTTTCTGATCTCGATGAAGATGGACATCTTACCACTCAGATTCAGTTTTCTAGGTCTTTAGATTTTCAAATTATTCATGATCAAAAGTATTTCAATTATACCAATGAATATTTCGGAGAAGATCTCAATAAAGGTATTGATCTGACTCATATAAAAACAAAAGTTGACAAAAAGGTCAGATACTTAAGAGTTCGTTACCGTGACCGATCTTTAGGTTGGAGTACTTGGAGTGAAATTAAATCTTTTTGAAAAGAAGATTATAACAAGTTTGTCCTTGCTCTAAATACTTTTTTTCAAAATGAGTTCGTCCATACTTGGGATGAGTTTCTTCGCTAAGGTTAAGCTTCCAGACTTTTTCAAAGTACTCCATGCATTCACTTCTATAATGAAAGTCGTTCGTAGCAAGTTCAATCTCTCCACCTTTTTTTAGAGTTCTCAGAATCTCTTCCATAAATGGCATGGCATAGAATCTTTTATTTTGATCACTCTTTTTGGGATAAGGATTTGGATAAAGAATAAAATACTTATCGATGGACTCTAAATCAATCAAATGAGTTATCACTGAAATAGCATCTTCGTGAAGAGCAATGCAATTTTTAATATCAGGATGATTTTCTAAGCGTCCCTTAAACTTATCAAATTTAATTTTAGTCCTTTCAATGGCGATGATTTGATGATCTGGATGTTTTTGGCAATAGCGAATAGGATGAAGACCCACCCCGCAGCCTATTTCAATGACATTTATTCCCGAATGGAGTTTAGGTTTTTGGCATTTGGGAGCTGGAATCTTAGAGCGATCAAAGGGTCTCATTCAACCCCTAAAAGATGTTTTCTTACCCTTTTCATTGTGGCCATGGCCTTTTCTCGTGCCTTTTCTCCGCCCTTTTTAAGAAGGGAATCAATATAGGCAGGATCTTTCATAAGCTCGTCATATCTTTCTCGCATCCCTTTGACGTTTTCATTGACCAGTTCAAAGAGCTGATGGTGATCATCCTGATTCTGGCTGCGCTGGTTT
>CBDUBC010000029.1:0-27354 GCA_965365285.1 uncultured bacterium | reverse complement strand
CCACCTGTTACATCAGGCTTTCCTCCCCCGGGAGGACTTGTGACTCCTTGGTGGGTATTACCTGAAGGAGTTAACCCTCCATGCTCTCCAGAACCACCACTTGTAGTCCATGTATCGTCCCCTGACCCTGTATAATGATCGGGCTTACCTGCGTAGGATACTGAAAGAAAAGTTGAGGTAACGAGGACCATTCCAAATTTAAAAACAGTTGAGTATTTCATTTTGATTGAGCTCCTAAAAATTATTTGATTTTGTAATAGTATATCCTCAATTTTTAAAATCTCTTACTAAAAAATTTGGCTTTGCTAAAAAAAATATCTCATTCGCAATAATATCTGAGTTATAGGTTTTATTTTCTAACTATAAATTTTTATCCCAAGAGATATTATTTAGTTTCTCAAAATTAAAATTTCGGATATTTTAGTCGCAATTATCTCTATAAAGGAAAGATCAATGGGACCCATTTCTCAATTCATGACTAAAAATTTTAAGCACTTCAACGCGGCTGCTTTGGTTGATTCTGCACAAGCTTATAAAGATCATATGAACCAAGGGGGCAAAATGATGGTGACCCTAGCAGGGGCCATGAGCACTGCTGAGCTTGGAATTAGTCTTGCGGAAATGATTCGGAAAAATAAAGTAGATATTATTTCTTGTACGGGAGCAAACCTTGAGGAGGATTTAATGAACCTCGTGGCCCATAAGAGCTATAAAAGGGTTCCAGGCTACCGAGACCTCTCTCCAAAAGATGAGCAGGCCTTATTAGATGAAGGCTATAACCGCGTCACCGACACCTGTATTCCAGAACAAGAGGCCTTCAGAAGACTTCAAAAGCATATCCATGCTCACTGGAAAGCGGCGCTTGATGAAGGAGAGGCTTTCTTTCCACATGAATATATGTACAAGATGCTTTTATCTGGTGAGCTTGAGCAATATTATGAAATTGATCCTGAGAACTCCTGGATGCTTGCCGCTGCTAAAAAGGGTATTCCTATAGTTGTTCCGGGGTGGGAAGACTCTACGATGGGAAATATCTTTGCTGGATACTGTCTTGAAGGGGAGCTCAAAAGCCATGTGGTTAAAAATGGAACGGACTATATGGTGTTTTTGGCACAGTGGTATAAAGAGAACGCTAAAACCGGTGGTGTAGGCTTTTTTCAAATCGGGGGAGGGATCGCTGGTGACTTCCCTATTTGTGTGGTTCCTATGCTTCATCAAGACCTTGAAGATGAAGATGTTCCTTTATGGTCCTATTTTAGTCAGATATCTGATTCAACAACGAGTTTTGGTTCCTACTCTGGTGCTGTCCCTAATGAGAAAATAACTTGGGGAAAGTTGGGTATTGAGACTCCAAGGTATGTCATTGAGTCTGACGCATCTATTGTTGCTCCGTTGATCTTTGCTTACGTCTTAGAAAAATAAGAACACTGTTTTAAATCATGTTTTTATCAATTTAAAGACGAGACACTATTTCTATTAAAAAGGAGATATTGATATGGATGTTAAGGTAAACGACCTCATGCGGACTAATGTTATTTTTACGACCCCGAAACAAACTCTTGGTCATGTTAAGACGATGATTGAAAAAAACAAGATCAGCGTTCTTCCAGTCATTGATAAAGAAGAGTATGTAATTGGGATTCTTTCCGTTAAGGATCTCATTAAAGAGGAGTCGACTAGTAAAACTGTTGATCAGATCATGCACACTCCAGTTCACTGTATTCCTCAATACGAAAGCATTCAAATTGCGGCCAGAATGATGAGAAATAAAAAGGTTCATCACCTGGTAGTTACTCATGAAAAAAAACTCACAGGAATCATTAGTTCATTTGACCTGCTTAAATGTGTTGAAGAGCATCGCTTTGTTATGAAGAACAAAGGAACCGAAAAAAGGGCGCGCGCTTAAGAGCGTCCTTAGATTTTATTTATAATTAAAATTTGTTTGAAAAAAAATGGTGGGCGATGACGGGATCGAACCGCCGACATCTACCTTGTAAGGGTAGCGCTCTCCCAGCTGAGCTAATCGCCCTGAATGAATCAGTAGATGCAAAATAAGTAAGTTCACTCCGAAAGTCAATCAGAACAAACAAAATTTCTTTAAATATAAATAATTAATTAAAAGTTTCAAAAAAATACCGAAATAGTCTAAAATTAACGCATTAAATCAAATGGAAGAGTCATGAACATTAAAAGACTATTAGTGGTAACCTTATTAGTAATCTCGCAAACGACCTTTGCTAAGCTTCCCTGGGAATCAGCTAAAAGTAAATATTCAAATGCTATGGATAAGTTATGTAGAGACGACATACACAAATCAGGCAGTAATATATCACCTTTAATGAATGCCATCAAATCAAGAGTAGATAGAGAGTTTCTTGATCCCAAAAAGCCTACCGTCACACTTCTGAATCCTAAACTAAACTGGCAAAAAGTTCAGTTTAAAAAAGAACCTCTAAGAGGGGGTCATGAAATCTTTGAAGCGATGGCCAAACTCATACGAAGTGCAGAAAGAGAAGTCCTCCTTCAAACCTTTATTTATGATTTCCAATCGAAAGCCGTTCAGGAATATATTTACAAGGCCATTATCGATCTTTATAAAGTTCACAAAAGACGAATGGAATTAGGTGAATCCAAACAACCAATCGTCGTAAGAATTATTTTTGATATTATTGGAGGAGCAAAAGGAGTAAACATCAATGAAATGTTTCTCGCCTATCGCTATCTAGACTCAAGTCTAAAAGCAGCAATTGAAAGATGGAAAGGTCTCCGAAATAGTGAAGCATCTTATGGCCAGGACCCTGACTATGAACTCTCTTTTCCTACTCAATTGAGAAGACCAGGTGGAGGTCCAGAGGATATTAAAATTGATCCTAAATATATGCATTTGGAATTCAAGGGTCATCGACATGATGCCTTTTTTCCAATGAACCTCGTTTCGGTTACTCACTCAAAAGATATTATCATTGATAGAAATAGAGCAATTGTAACAGGAGCAAACCTTATTGATTATCACCTCACTCCAGAGATCAATACTCCAAGGGACAACGAGCTTATGGTAGACCACGGAATCCTTATGGTTGGTGATGGTATTCTTACTTTGGCCGATGATTTTTATGATCTTTGGTATAAAGACGAAAAGACTTTTAGAAAATGGTCAGGGTTCTCCTCTCAATATAATGGAAACGTTAAAGCTGACAGTTTCCTCAAATACGATGGAAAAAACTTTAGTGATGTTAAGGCCGCTAAGGCAAAAGTATTTACCATTTTTGGTGGTTCCTACTCCAAAAATGTTATGTACGGAGTGATTGGAAGAGAGTCAGCAGGAAATAAAAAATACTCTCATAGTCCTCAAAACTCCGCCTTTGAACAAATTTTTAGAAATGCTAAAAGTCATGTTAATGTTGCGACACCTTCTTTGAACTCCAGAGACCTAATGACTGAGATTGTGAACGCTGTAAAGCGAGGAGTTGATGTCAATCTCCTTCTTTCTCAAAACTACCAAGATTATAACTGGTACCTTCAAGAGGGGGGTAGTAATCAGATGGCCGTAGAAACTATTATGGAAGAAATAGAAAAGGCTAGAAAGGCCAAGAATTATAAGAAAGGTAGTTTCGGTAATTTCAATGTCCGCTGGTTTGTAACTCGTGGTGGAAATCGATCTGGACGGATTGAAGGAAAGAGGTATAAATTTGCAACTCGAATAACAGAAAAATTTTGGAACCATAACCATACAAAGTATCTCTCTGCAGATAATCAAATCACAGTTTTTGGCTCCGCTAATTTTGACCAACAAAGTTGGTATAACTCAAGAGAGCTCAATATTGTTTTTGATGATCACGAACTTACTGAGAATTATTGTCGTAAAATTTTTGGAATCGACTACCTAAGGGCCCACATTTTTGGTGGAGATCTCGATGCTGGAATGGGTTGTTTGAAAAATGACGATTGTAAAGAAGAGTTGGGGCTTTACTGCAACAACAATATCTTTAAAAACCCCAACAATAAAAATTGGCGATGTGTATTTAGACCAGGAAAAGGTCTCTCAGGCTCGTATTGTGAAGAAAGTAAACAATGTAAATCAAAAGTCTGCTCTGGGCAGAGATGTAGATGATTTAGTTTGCAACTTCCAAGGTGTCTTCGCCTTTACCGTCGATGACTTTAAGTCCAACATGAACCATAAACTTCTCAGGGTTCTCAAGCACGAGAGCCCCTTTAAGAACATCTTCAACTGTTTCGACTGGAATAATCTTAAGACCACTTAGAATCTCTTTACCAATTTCATCCAAATCTTTTTTATTCTTAAATGGGATGAAGATTGTATTGATTCCACTTAATTTAGCGGCAAGTAGTTTTTCCTTTAGTCCACCAATTGGAAGTACTCTACCTCTAATGGTTACTTCTCCTGTCATAGCAACATCTTGTCGGACTTTGATCCCTGTGACAGCGGAGGTTAGTGCTGTTACCATGGTGATACCAGCGCTTGGTCCATCTTTTGGAGTGGCTCCCTCTGGAACGTGGATGTGGAGATCATTCTTCTCATACCATTCAGAGCTAATACCGAGTCTATCGCTAATGCTTCTAACAAAACTTAGAGCTGCTTTGGCAGATTCTTGCATAACTTCACCAAGTTTTCCGGTGATATTAATCTTTCCATTACCTGTGTGGGAAACAACTTCAATATGAAGAAGCTCTCCACCAACTGGAGTCCATGCCAAACCGTTTACGAGACCAATAGTTGGTTCTTTTTCAACGTTAGTTTTTTCAAATTTAACTGGCCCAAGAAATTTCTTTAATTGTTTACTGGAAACATTAAAGGACTTACCTTCGCTAATTTTATCCTCAACGACCTGAGTTGCTATTTTTCTAGCTACGGTATGAAGAAGTCTTTCAAGCTCTCGCACACCAGCTTCTTTGGTATACTTTCTAATAATATCGCCCATCACTTTATCGGCGATATTAAGCGTATACTTTTTAAGACCATTATTTTTGATGGCCTTTTTCAGAAGATATCTTTTACCAATTTGAAGCTTTTCATTTGGAGTATATCCAGGAATATGGATAATTTCCATTCTATCTCTCAAAGGTCCTGGAATTCGACCTAGATCATTTGCGGTCATGATAAACATAACTTTAGACAGATCATATTCGGCTTCAATATAGTGATCACCGAAGTTCTTATTTTGTTCTGGATCAAGAACTTCAAGCATCGCTGAAGCTGGATCTCCTCTTTGATCACTGGCCATTTTATCAATTTCATCAAGAAGAATAACAGGATTTGATGTTCCCGCTTTTTTTATAGCTGAAATAATTTTACCAGGCATCGCACCGACATACGTTCTTCTGTGTCCTCTGATTTCACTTTCATCTCTTAGGCCACCAAGAGAAATTCTGACAAATTGTCTTCCCATTGAATTTGCTAGAGATTTAGCGATTGAAGTTTTACCAACACCTGGAGGACCTGCAAGGCAAAGTATCGTTCCCTTCCCCTCTCCCTCTTGAATAAGAGATCGAACAGCAAGGAATTCAATAATTCTATCTTTGACGTCTTTTAGACCGTAGTGTTCTTCCTCAAGGATATCTCTACAACGCTTAACAGAGTTGTCATCTTCAGAATATTCAAACCAAGGAAGACCTAGCATCCAATCAATATAGTTTCTTACAACAGCAGCTTCAGCTGACATTGGGGACATTGATCGAAGCTTTTTAATTTCTTTTTCTACTTTCTCAAATGCATCTTTCGGCATTTTTTTAGCTCGAAGTCTATCTTCCATTTCATTAAGATCAGACTTGGCATCATCTTTTTGACCAAGTTCTCTTTGAATAGCATTCATTTGCTCATTGAGGTAGTACTCTTTTTGAGACTTCTCCATTTGATTTTTAACTCGAGAACGAATTCTTTTTTCAACATTAATGATCTCAATCTCTCCTTGCATCTTTTCAAGAAGAAGGCTTAATCTTTTTTCAACATTGATTGCTTCAAGGATCTCTTGCTTTTCCTCTATCTTCATACCAAGGTGGGCAACGATGATATCCGCAAGTCTTGAAGGGTCTGTAATAGAAGAGATCGACATGAGAAGCTCAGGTGGAATTCTTTTATTAAGTTTTACATAGTTTTCAAAAGTAGCCTTAAGAGTTCTCATTACCGCTTCAAGGTTTACTTGATTATCGATGATATTTTCGCAAGTTGATACAGTTGCATAATAACCATTCTTAGCGGCATCAAACTCATCGATCTTTGCTCTTTGTTTTCCTTCAATTAAAACTTTAACTGTATTATCTGGAAGTCGAAGCATTTGAATAATACTTACCACCGTTCCAATATCGTAAATATCTTCACGATCCGGATTAAGAATGCTGGCATCTTTTTGAGTAACAAGAAAGAGTTCGTTGTTATCTTTTGATGCCGCCTCAAGAGCTGCAATAGATTTTTCCCTTCCAACAAATAATGGAACGACCATATGAGGAAAGATAATCACATCTCTTAAAGGGAGTAATGGATACTTTTTTGAATTTGCCTGGCCTTTATCAGCCATAGTACCTCCTGCACTATTAAGTTACTCTTCCCTCTCCTACTGAAGGGGTATATTTAATTGTCACCTAAGTTCAAAATCTGGTCAAAGTCTCCCTATATAGGAAATTTCATCTCTTTTTGCTGATATCAAGTGTTTACAAAGGAAAGATTGAAATAAGTAATTGAAATTAAAAGGAAAAAAGAAGTAAATTAAGTAAAGTGGGCCTATGGCGGTAAGAATTTCTTAGAATAACCAATTGAACTTATTCGCCAATAAAATGAGGGGCTCTCGCTTCTCTAAAAACTACTTTTTAATTTTTATTTTTGCATCAAATTTAAAATAAGGACCCAAAAATCCTGCATACTCCAAGATCGTAGGAGGGTTATAGTTACAGCTTCCAGATATTTGAACTTTTCTTGAACTAAAAGAAAGAAGAGCATTCATATATTTTTCGCAAGTGCTTTTTACCTCGGTCTTATTCACAAGCTTAATGTTAAATCTCCCATAAAAAGGGCCATCGTAAACTTTACCTACCCATTTTACATTGAACTCTTTGTAGATTTTCTTTGAGGGAATTCCTCTTATATCCCATTCGTTTTCTAAAACGTAAGCACAACTTGATTCATTTGATGTAATACATTAACCGTAATAATTTATATTATCATTCCAAGCGGCAACAGTTCTGGCATTCGTAGAATATGCCTCACAAGCATTTCGAGATTGAAAGCAAAGTGCTCTGCCCTCTCCAACTCTCGCTTGAGCTACTGAGATAAAAGAAAATAGACCTAATACAAAAACTAAAGATTTCATAGAACTCTCCCATGAATTATTATGGGTAGAGCCTAACAAAAAAAATCTTAATGCCTAAAATAAAGAGGCTGAGTTTCCCTTGAAAGACTAAAGTTAGACATTCCTAATTTCTTACATTTAAGAGAGAGATAATGGTGTTAAAAAGATACTACTTAAGCAGAGTGGATATTTTTTTCATCCTTGTCTTTACTCTCAGCAGAAGTTTTTCTTGGTCCTTCAACTAGATCCGGTGTTTTGTTACCAAGAATAGAGTCTTTAGTAATAACAATTTTATTCACCTTAGGATTAGAAGGAACCTCATACATTACTTCTAGCATCGTTTGCTCAAGAATAGCTCGAAGACCTCTTGCTCCAGTCTTTCTAACTAGCGCAATATGAGCGACTTCTTTAAGAGCATCTTCATGGAATTCAACTTCGATTCCATCATACTCAAATAGTTTTTGGTATTGTTTGGTAATCGCATTCTTAGGCTCAGTAAGAATCGACACAAGGGCCTCCTCATCGAGTTCCTCAAGAAGAGCGTTTACGGGAAGACGGCCGATAAACTCTGGAATAAGACCAAACTTTGTAAGGTCCTCCACTTCAATCCCACCAAGTTTTTCTACAATAGATTTCTCAACTTCTTTTCCATCAGAAACAAGACCCATTGGTCTTTTGGTCATTCGCTTTTCAATAATTTTTTCAAGTCCAACAAATGCCCCCCCCACAATGAAGAGGATATCTTTTGTATTTACCTGAAGAAATTCTTGTTGTGGATGCTTTCTTCCTCCCTTAGGTGGAACAGAAGCAATAGTCCCCTCAATAATTTTAAGGAGGGCCTGTTGTACACCTTCCCCAGATACGTCTCTCGTTATTGATGGGTTTTCAGACTTTCTTGCAATTTTATCAATTTCATCAATATATATGATTCCTTTCTCTGCTTTTTCAATGTCGTAATCACAGCTTTGAAGGAGTGCGAGAATGATATTTTCAACATCTTCACCAACGTATCCCGCTTCTGTAAGAGAAGTTGCATCCGCGATAGCAAAAGGAACGTTTAGGTATTTTGCCAATGATTGAGCGATAAGAGTTTTACCACTCCCTGTTGGTCCAGCAAGAAGAATGTTAGATTTTGCCAGCTCAACTTCTTGACCTTTTTTGGTGGCCTGTCTTTGGTGAGCTATTCTTTTGTAATGGTTATGAACAGCGACCGAGATCACTTTTTTAGCTCGTTCTTGACCGATAACATACTCATCAAGATGTTCTTTAATTTCATGAGGCTTTGGAACTCGATCAAGAAGCTCTTTATTGGTAGACTTAATAGAGTCTTCGTAAATAATATCGTTACAAAGATCGATACATTCGTCACAAATATAACAACCTGGGCCCGCGATGAGTTTCTTAACTTCTTTTTGGGACTTTCCACAGAAATTACAATGCAGTGAACCAGAGTTGAACTTTTCTTTTGACATCATTACTCCTAAAACTTCGCCAATAAAGCTTTCTTAAGACTAACCTAAAACTAGTCTTAAATTCCATTTAAAATGAGTAAAGTAAAATTATTTTATCTTACCTAGCTCTTTTTACCTTTCGGCTCAATGAATGAATCAATTAAGCCCATATCGACGGCTTTTTGCGGAGAGAGGTAGTTATCTCTGTCAGTTTCCTTCTCAATTTTCTCTAAAGTCATGCCTGCGGAGCTATGCTTTACATAGATATTATTGAGTTGGTTTTTAAGGTCCTGAATTTCCCCGGCCTGAATCTGAATATCAGAACATTGTCCCTGTGCTCCACCAAGAGGCTGGTGAATCATGATTCTAGAGTGTGGAAGACAGTGTCTATGGCTTGCTTCTCCAGCTGTAAGAAGTAGAGAACCCATAGAGGCGGCTAAGCCTACACAGTAAGTGTAAACAGGGCATGAGATGTGTTGCATAATATCGTAAATCCCTAGACCAGCGTAAACGCTCCCTCCAGGGCTATTTATATAGAAGTGAATTGGAGCTTCAGGATCACTTTGTTCAAGGAAAAGCATTTGAGCAATGAGAAGATTTGCAACTGTGTCATTTACCTGCGTTCCAAGAAAGATAATTCTGTCTAACAAAAGGCGAGAATAAATATCATATTGCCTCTCCCCTCTTGCTGTCTGTTCAATAACAATGGGATTAGGAATATAGTTCTGAATATCCATAGGTTCGCCTCCAAATGATCATAAAGTTAGTCCCTTAAGATTAAGCTTCCTGAAATTAAAACTCAAGGATTATTAGAAAGGTCAGTCTTGCCATGTTGGCCAAAAGTATCTAGATATTTCTACATGATTTAAGTCAACTTTCAGACAAAGGAAATAGTCATGACACAAGAAACAAAAACACCTTTTCAAATTGTAGGTAATCAAGCTCCAGACTTCACTGCCGATGCAGTTATGGGTGGTGAATTCACTCAAGTAAAGCTTTCTGAAGTTAAAGGCTGGAAAGTTCTTTTCTTTTACCCACTCGATTTTACATTTGTATGTCCTACAGAGATCACGGGTTTTTCTGATGCTATGGATAAATTTAGTGAAGTAAACTGTTCAGTACTTGCTTGTTCAGTGGACTCAAAATTCTCTCACCTTGCTTGGACCCAAACTCCAAGAACAGAAGGTGGTCTAGGAGATATCAAGTATCCAATCATCTCCGATATTACAAAAAACATCGCCAGAGACTACGGTGTTCTTATGAACAATGCTGTATCTCTTAGAGGTCTATTCATCATTGATGATAATAATGTTGTACAGCATGCGACGATTAACAATCTTTCTGTTGGTCGAAATGTAGAGGAAACTCTAAGACTTGTTAAGGCCTTCCAATTCACTGCTAAAAATGGTGAAGTATGTCCAATGGGCTGGAATGAAGGAAGTGATTCTATGAAACCAGATCCAACTGGATCAAAAGAATGGTTTAAAAAACATAACTAGTTTATAATGGCCTCTTCGGAGGCCTTTTTTTATGGAAGAAATTTACAATTTTATTCAAGGTAATGTTCATTTAGCCCCTTTCATTGTTTTTGGACTATTACTTCTCGCCGGCTTTAATATTCCTGTTTCTGAAGACGGTATGCTCTTTGTCTCCGCTCTTTTAGCAGCAAAAAATCCAGATCATCTCGTTCCCCTTTTTGTGGGAGTTTATCTTGGTGCTTATTTCTCAGATCTCATTTGCTATGGGCTAGGTCGATTTTTAGGCCCCAAATTGTTTCAAATTAACATGTTTAAAAATATGGTCCCTCAAGAACGCATTGATAAGATTCACTCTTTCTATGAAAAATACGGTGTCTTAACTCTGGTTTTAGGAAGATTTATTCCTTTTGGTGTTCGTAATGGTCTTTTTCTGACTGCTGGTCTTTCTAAGATGAACTTTCTTAAGTTTGCTATTGCCGATCTTATCGCCGCAACAATTACCTGTTCACTTTATTTCACACTTTACTATAAATTTGGTGAATCCGTTATTGAACTTATTAAAGAGGCCAATATTATCATCTTTGGCGTTGCCATCGTAGTGGTTCTTTTTCTCTGGATTAAAAAGAAAAATTCTAAATAGGATCAGTTACTGACGGTGGTGCTGTTCCAACTGGTGAAGTCGTACTTGGTGGAGGGGCCACGACAGGGGAATTGGTGTTCGCAGGGGCTGCCTGCTGCGAAGGCTGACCCGTTGGCATGTCTACTGGTTTTCCTTCAGCAGCATTGATCACTTGTTTAACAAAACTAGGATCCATATCTAAATCTTGAATAACTGCACTTGGGTTGTTGAGAAGCGAGGGGTCGGCAACTTCTCCTATCACTCCTCCACAAGAAGCAATACACTGATTATGATCTTTAGTGCACTGATCTCTTTTAGGTCCATCAGCGCCTTTGTAGCAGTCTAGTTGCTTGGCCTGACATGAAGATGTACATTTTCCTTCTTCACCAAGTTGCGGGTTATTAAGAACCTCATTAATCTTAGGATATTTTTCCTGGTCCTGATCTTGAGCCAGCAAAGAATGAGAAAAAATAAGCATAAAAATTATGGTGAAAAACGTCTTCATAAATAACCCACTGCCCTATTTTAGCATACCTTAAAACCACGTGATTTCATATGCTTACACAGTTATTCAACACCTACTTATCGGAGGTGTGAAGTTTTTATTTACGCAATGTATTTATAATAAGTTCAAAAAGGCATATTTTCTTGAACAATCCCATCAAATATCAGAAAACCGCCTTCCGATGAATAATAAAATTTTAGACTTCAAACATTTTAAAGGCCAAGTAGAAAAAAAAGACTATTACAGTGTTCTCTCTTTTAGCCAGCTCATTAATGAAGCTTATGATGCCATTGAAAAAATGGGACGAGAAGAAAAGGCCAACACTGAAGCAATGAATGATACTCGACTTCTTCTTCTTGAGTTCATCCATCGACTTGATAAAATATCGAGCTCCTACTCCGAGTCCTTACACTCTCTAAAAGGTCAGGTCGAGGGACTTTTAAAATAAAAGGCCCGATTTTTCCTCTCCTCTCTTCATTTTTGGCTTTTGATATAATAGTTTTATGAAGTATTTTTTAGTTTTCCTTTTTCCCTGCCTCCTCTTTGCAAAACAATGGGATAAAGAGGCTTCTGGCATTTATAGAACACGCTATAAGGACACACTTAAAACGATCTTTATCGATAAATTTAATGTTCCTAAAGAACTTCTCGTTCTTGAAGTTAATGGTGAAGACCTTATTACGAAAACAAAAAGACTCAATCCTCATGTCACTCTTTGGGATCCTATTCCGATCAATACGCCTCTCTATATTGAGCTTCCTAAAGGCTCGATCTTTAAAAAAGGAGAGATTGAGCAATATATTAAAGCAAAGAATGCAACTCATGCTTCTCCTGATTTTTTAAAAAAGGCCTTAAGAGAGAGAAGGCTCCTCGCTAAAAGAGAAAAAGAAAACGCCAAAAGAAAAATCGAAGTTTATCAAAAAGTAGAGGAGGAGGATCTTCAAAGAGAAGAAGATATTTTAGAGTACATGGAAGAAAGAGAAAAATTCAAAGTACTCTCTGAAAATGCTTTTCCACGAAGTCCTAAAAACACCTTTGGTCTTTTTGGTTTTTACGCTCTTTCTCAAGGGACCTTCAATGAGGAGGTGCCAAGTCAAGACATCAAGGCAACCAATGATCAAAACTCTCCTTTCACTCTAGGACTTGGTTTTCATCTCAAGCTTGGTGAACTTTATTGGTTATCTGGTAGTTATTATTCAAGTCACCTCACTGGAACAGCAGAAAACAGTCTCGGAGAGACAGTTGATATTCCTACAGAAGTGGGAATGAACCTCTATTATAACTGGCCCGCTGAATTTCCTGGCTTGAGTTTCTACACTGGACTCGATAAAGAAAGTTTTTCAACTTTTAATATCGATGAACTTCAAGGTGGGGCCGATTTAGAGGTACGAAATCACGATATTACTTTTGCTACAGTTGGACTTGCTCACTACTTCCTCTTTTATGAAAAAGTATTTCTATTTAAAGGAAGTGTTTCTCAATCGATTACAAGTGAAAGCACATCTAGCCTTACTCCTTACTCAGGAACGAAGTTCATCACCTACTTAAACTATATTCATTCCAAGGACTATACGTTCTTTACCTTTTGGAAAAATCATAATCTTTCAGGTTCTACCGATGTTTCCATTAATCGAATTGGACTAGGTATTTCAAAAACCTTCTATTGAAGGCCTTGATAATGATGACTCACTCTTTGACGAAGAATAGAGATTTTATGAACTTCTCCGTACCCCAATAGTTCGGCAACCTTTTTAATTCGTCCTCCGTGAGTATTTGATCTGCCCAGCTCTTCAATATCATGAAGAAGAAGCTCAAGATTTTTCTTAAAGCGATCCACATACTTTTGAAGATGGTCTTTAATTTCTTCTGAAATATCGACAAACTCGACTGCCGTTTGATTCACCTCTCCCTCACCAATAGGATTTTTTCCTTGGAAATGTCTCGCTACTTTGGCCTTCACTCGAATCACAGAACGTTGAAACTCTCCTTTATCAAGTTGAAAAAGTTTTTCTTCTTTGGTTTTGGTAAAATCTTTAATCACCGGAAGATCAAAGGCCATAGAAATCTCGCTACCCACCTCTAAACTCTCAACACTTTCAAAAAGAAGACCAGCAATACTGACATTAAGTGTTTGGGACTTGAAAATGTCCTTTCCAAATCCTAAGACATGTCCGCTTAATGGTGCTCGTGGAAAAATTCTTTGTGGCCTATCACTCATCTCTTTTCACCTATAGTAATTTAGAAGCAATTTCTGATAGCGGTGATCTCTCCCCAACAATCAGATTAGCATGACCAACAATGGGCTCGGTTTTTAGTCTCTCAACACTGTAAGCAAGTCCGTTATTTACTGAATCCAAATAAGGACTATCAATCTGCTCACAGTCCCCAGTAAGAATAATTTTTGTTCCCTCTCCTGCCCTTGTGATAATCGTTTTAACCTCGTGTGGAGAAAGGTTTTGTGCTTCATCAACAATAAGGTACTGATTAGGAATGGATCGACCTCTGATATAAGTAAGAGGTTCAACATGAAGGAGCCCTTCATTAATAAGATCTTCATACCCCGTCGTATGCCCTCCCTTTCTTCTTCCAAAGAGAAAGTCCATATTATCAAAAATAGGCTGCATCCAAGGAGCTAGTTTTTCTTCAATATCTCCAGGAAGATAACCCACATCATTCCCCATGGGCTGAATAGGTCTTGAAACCAGAAGTCTTGAATACTTTTCTTTAGCGATGGTCATTTCAAGGCCTGCTGCCAACGCAAGAATCGTCTTACCGGTACCGGCCTTACCTACAAGAGAAACAAGTTTTATATCATCATTAAGAAGCGCATCGAGAGCAAATCTTTGCTCTGTGTTTTTAGGATAGATACCCCATACTCCCTCTCTCATATGAATGAGGGGAACAACTCCTCCTTTCTCCTTATCAAATCGCCCATAGGCCCTTCTTCTATCATTTCCTGTTTCTTGAATAAGAAGATATTCATTCGGTTGAATTCCGAGCATAGTAGCGTCAGGAATTTCTAAAAATCTTTCCTGCTCAAAAGTTCGAAGCTCCTCTGGCTTTACCTCATGAATAGACTTTCCTGTATAAAGCTCATCTAAGGTCGCGTCTTTTTTACCATAGTCCTCAGAATTAAGACCAAGTACATCGGCCTTAAGCCTCAGGTTAATATCCTTTGTAACTAAAGTAACCTGTCTCCCTTTATTTTGAAGAGTGTAAGCACTATTAAGGATAAGGTTATCTTTGATAGAAAGATCGATATAATCCTGAACAGTACTATCAGGCTCTAAATCAAGTGTGATAATGAGCTTTCCACCATTTTCAAGCTCCACGCCCTCAGATAGTTTTCCTTTCTTTCTTAGGTCATCCACAATTCGACTAAATTGTCTGGCATTTCGTCCGTTTTCATTTGGATCTCTTTTAAATCGGTCCAGCTCTTCAATTACAACAAAAGGGATATAAACGTCGTTTTTGGAAAATCTAAATATGGACTGAGCGTCGTATAACAATACGTTTGTATCCAGAACGAATGTCTTATTCAATGGGCCCCCTATGTTGGAATGAGTGTGTGGATAATGAGATGTCGTTTGAGTGTTTAATTGGAAAGTCCTTTTGTCCAATCAGAAAGGTTGGTTATCAACCCAACTCTCAAATTATTATATCCAACTTTTTCTAAGAAGCAATTAGCTCGGAGGGTTAAAAAAGAAAATCGAGTAGTTCCATTTGTAGAATAAATCTTTTACCAGGCTGTTCTTTATATTTAGAGCCTAATTCAACTTGAAAGAATCCTAAGGTCAGTTCGCCAATGAGAATATCCATATTGATACCATAGCTTTTGTAACCCTCGTTATAGCCACCAAAAAAGCGAAAAAAGGGTATTCCTACATCAATGCCTAGATGAGTCATACGTCCAAAATCAACAGGCTCATTAATAGGTTTAAGATCGTAAGCAAAACGATAATCGATGATTCCAAAATCTTGAGAAAATGAAAAACCAGTGTTGATATACATATCCTGCTTTGGAATAGGTCCCTCTCCTTGAGTGAGCTTAAAACGTGTATCTCCTATATCAAGAACAGAGGCACCAAAAGCAATTTCATAAAACTTAGTTTTATGAATGAATAGCAATCCAGCATCATATCCCATTCCTTTTCCTTTAGAGAAGCCTAGACTATTAAGAATATCAGTTGCCTCTGTATCCGATTGATTTATGAGGGTCAGTAATTTAGTTCCAAAAAGATCGAAGCTATTTTTAATTCCTTCTCTTTTTAAAAGCTTGAAACCCAGACCAATCGAAAGACTTGTCATCTTATTAAGACTAAACTCATGAGCATAACCAATGACTGCGCCTTTATCATATCGAAAATCAACATTTAAAACGGGATGTACGGCATTTCTTAGAACTAAACTCCAATCATAGTTATAGACACCACTGATTCCAAAGCTATTCATTTTTAGTCCAGGAGTATAAGCAGCATGAATCCACACTGGAAAACCCGTAAATCGTGCGGCAAGAGCTGAGGTATCATTTGAAGGAATATCCTTAAAACGAGCTTGGTCTTCAGCATCTAGTGCATTTGTAAATCCGAAATTAGGATTAAGAGGTACAACATCCAATCCTTTATTTCTTGTTAAAGCAGCAGGATTATAAAATAGAGTATATTCATCATCTGCCAATGCCGTAAAAGCATCTCCCATGAGAAGAGCTTTTGGACTCCTTGTTAGGTATCGCATTTCTCTAGACTCTGTAAGAGCTGAAAAAAGTATTGTAAATAGAAGTACTGTTAACTTAAAATTCATTTATGCAAAAAATGGTTCAAATATAAAAACGAAAAACCATTCAAGGAACTCCGTTCTTCCGTAAGCGTTATTATCGGTCTCACATTTAGTCTGACTAAGAGTATTCGCAACATAAGTTTCAGCAAGAGGAAGAGCCTCTACGAGATAATCTAACTGAGTATTAAGAAGGGCCGAAATACCATTGAGGTTATCAAGATCGTCGCCTGTGAAATTTCCAATAACTTCGGGAAGGATAACTTTAAAATTGTTCCAAAGAGTAACTCCTTGGCAAAGTCTTTTTACGTTTAGGTTATTTACTATTCCAAAGTCTGGATGTCCCTCATCCTCTAGACCATCGCCATCATCATCACCTCCACTCCCGCATTCTCCAGAAAGTCCAAGAAGACCAAAAGTTTTGAGAGTATCTTCAATACTAGTACCTGGAGGGATTCCAAGATCCACAACTTCATTAGTCGTGACGTAGGTCATACGATAATTTGCAAGACACTCATTCTTGCCGGAATCTCTTCCACCTTTCACTCCGACAACACTAGCGTCTCCATAGTGATAAAAATAGCGCCCCATTTGATCAAGAATCATATAGAGAAGAAAGGCGTTTACTTCTTCCGCTTCCTCTGGCTTCATGACACTAGCTCTTCTTGCAAGAGTTGGATCTTTTGTCGTATCTAAACCACCTGCATAAAGAAGAAGATCGATGGCCGTTTGCATGTCTTCGAAAGCATCGTTGTCAGGAGCATCATTAGTAGGAGCGTTGGAAAAAATAGTAAAGGATCCAATGATACTTCCTGAGTTTACAATTAAGGGAATATCATCTGTAAAAAAACTCGCCGTATTGTAACTTGCCCTACAAGCATAAGCTGAGGCCAGAGTTTTCATATAGAGAATATCATTTGAATCACGACCTACCTCTTCAAGAGCATCAATGGCCTGTTGGCATTGAAGGTTATCGAGGCTTATTTGGGCCGAAAGAATGGCGTCTTCTTTTTGCCGTTGAGCATCTGCTCCACAACCCGAAAACATGATTAATAAAAAGAAGCTCAATAGAGTTTTCACACTTGGCCCTCCTAGGCATAAATACCCAATTATAATTATGGGCCAAGGATGAAAAATTCGTTAGAGAGTAAGTTTTGTTAGGGAAAAAATTTCCTACCCCGATATGTATTTTAAAAGAAGGGTTATTGCCTCTTTAAAAGGCCCAGGTTCATTCACAAGACTGATTCTGGCAGCATTTTTAACCCCAAAATCGCCACTTGGAACGATCGCCACCCCTAATTCATTGAGAATTTCTTCACAAATCTCGGCAGCATAATCTTCCGTATCCTCTGGACCCTTTCTAAATTTATTCATAATGGGACATTGAGAGAAGTCCAAAAGGAAGTAGAAGGCAGAAACAGTTTGATACCAAACATTAGACATATTCGCTTCTCTGAAAGCATCTCTTAAAATCGTCGCGTTGGTTCTTAAATGTTCTTTGATTGGGCCAAGATACTCATCAATATGATTAAAGTCGAAGTTATCAAGTGATCTTTGGATAAGGCTATTGGCACCACTTGCAGTTTGCCCTTGAAGCCTACTCATCGCTTTTATGACAGGAACTGGACCGATGGTAAAGCCAAGTCTTAACCCTGTACAAGCAAAACTTTTTGAAATCCCATCAAAAATCAGCGTTTGCTTCAGAAGCTCAGGCTTGTATTGATAAAAATAAGTTGGCTTTGGATCATAGTAAGAGAGAGTGTAATAGATTTCATCAGAGAGAATAGCAATATCAGGATGCTTTACCATGAGGTCTGCAAAATTTTTCATCCACTCTGGTCGATAATGAGTTCCCGATGGATTTTGCGGACTATTAATGATGATTGCTCTTGTTTTTTCAGAGATCACTTTTTGAATATCTTCTAGCGCTGGCTCAAAATTATCAAAAATACTAGAAGAAACAACGACTGGAACTCCACCGTTAAGTTTAATCATTTCTGGATAAGAAACCCAAAATGGAGCGATGATAATAACCTCATCACCTGGATCAACAATAGCACTGAGAGCTATGGATAGAGAATGCTTTCCACCGTTAGAGATAATTGAATCATATCCTCCTTCCGGAAATGAGATATCTCTAGATTCTTCAATAAACTTTACGACTTTCTTTCTTAGAGAAGGAAAGCCTGGAACTGGGCTGTATTGAAAACTCTTTAAAAAGTTTGTTTCATTCGCAATTTGTTCAACTAGTCTTGAGTCTGGTTTAAAAGGAAGCTGACCTGCTGTGAGGTTATAAATCTTTTTACCTTGATCGGCTAAAGCAGTAGCCTGAGCATTGAGTTTAAGTGTAACACTTTCACTAATATCTTTTGCTCGGGATGAGATAAACATAGAAACTCCTTACCTATTTTTCTTTCATTCTTTTTAAAATAATATTGGGAACAAACCGAGAAACATCGCCAGAATGGCCGGCAATTTCTTTAATGAGGCTCGAGGAAACAAAGTTTAGCTCACTAGGTGTCATGTAAAAAACCGTTTCAATTTCTGGATATAAGCTCTTATTCATAGACGCCATTTGATACTCGCCTTCAAAATCGCCTGTTGGTCGAAGACCTCTAACGATAGCTTGAATCTTGTTATTTTTAGCATAGTCCACCAGAAGGCCTTCCCAGTGATCAACAATCACTCTATCATTGTCTTTAAAAAGCTCTTTTAGCATTTCAAGTCTCTCGTCGACTGAAAAATAAGGGGCTTTTTTAGGGTGAACGGCAATGAGAAGGGTCACCCTATCAAAAAACTTTAAAGCGGTATTGAGTATATGAAGGTGCCCGTTTGTTAATGGATCGAATGTCCCAGAGTAAACTGCAGTTCTTAATTGCGTCATAAAGATTCCCTCTTTAAAAGCTTACTGTTAGCATAGCTCTAGGAAATCGACTACAGCAAAGAACCTAACGCGCAAAGCTAGAACTTAAAAATACAGACAAAGCTATCACTGTGATGAAAAACTTTCATGGGACTTGGTGTTTTCCCCCTCCATACATCTAAGGAAAGACCTTTTTTATCATCAGATTCAAGCCATAAAGAACCTTTAAACCAATCTCCATTAAAGATTTGGTTATCTAAAAAACTCTCTAATTTTTTATGAAGGGCATATGGAGGGTCATAAAAAAGAACGGTATTCTTCTGAATTTCCTCACTAAGGAGCTGGTATTCACTGATAAATCTTGGAAGAAATTTTTCAAAAGGTGTTTTAAAGGTTTTGATATCACCTTTAAACTTACCTGCATTTTTGGATAAGATAGAGTAAACCTTGGAATCTTTTTCGGAGAGGTATACCTTGGGAACTCCCCTACTGAGCGCCTCTAAACCAACAGATCCAGAACCAGCAAATAAGTCGACAAAAAACTCTGGTAAATCGGCCTGAAAAGAATCAAAAAGCTTTCTTCGAAGCATGACAGAGGTGGGACGAATACGATCCCCTTTGGGCACATCGAGCTCTACCCCTTTGGCACTTCCACCTAAAATTCTAATCGACACAATTTTATCCCATGATTAAGCTGATTTCTTTTTATCAGATTTTTGGGATACATCAAGAGGTGCAACAAGTTTCATCCCGCCACCAAGATTAACAACTACTTGTTGCTCATCATCGAGACCAACAACAAGGTCATCCATTCTAAATTCAAAATGTCCTGTACGATCCACTTTGAAGCTGATTTCTCTACCATTGACGGTAAAGGCTATATTAGCATCAAGCTCACCTGAAGCTTGAAAACACATATCTTTGTTTGAGTCTCTAGAACTTGTTTTAAGAGCAAGAACATTTTCTTCTGGTGTTTCAAAAGCCTCATCCATGTCATCAATCTCAGACATAATTTCATCGAGTTCACTTTCATCAAAGGCCTTGACATCTTCGGCAACAGGAGTTTCTTCTTCCACAACCATTGACTCTGGCGTTTCTTCAGGAGCTTCCTCAGGCATTGCTGCAGAGACTTCCTCTTCAATCTCTTGCGTCTCCATCATCGATTCAATATCACCCAAAGCGTCATCTACCTGAGTATTTAACTCGACTAAATCATCTTCAGCGTCACCATTAAGCGCTTGTTCTAATTCATCAGCAATCTTTTTTTGTGTGTCAGATGCAGTGACCTGACCTATCCCCATTTCGAGTTCCTTCAAACTGTCATCGTCAAGCGTTGGCGCTAGAGCAGCATCTTCTTCGGAGCTTTCTGTAGAGGCTTCAGAGGTAATATCCATTCCTAGGCCCTCAAGCTCTTTATTGATTTCATTTTGAATTTCTTCGATGTCATCTAATGGTTGACCCATAACAATATCTCCAAGATTGCTGTACACAGTCTTATACCCTTCGGCAAAGCAGTAAAAAAGATTAGAAATATAGTGAGTTAGTCGGAAAAATTTTCCAAATATTTTCAATAATTTTCCCTTAATTTTCATGCAATTTTGAGTAGTTCGGGATATAAATTTCTTCTAGGAAAAATGAAGTAAGACACTAAACAAAAAAACGAGTGAGCTTGAGGAATTGAGGAACGATAAATTTCAAGCACAGGAATGGCTAGGAATGGCTGCTGGGAACTTGTTTCCCCCCCAACCTGCTGCAGAACTTAGAGAAAACAAATTTTCTTTAAGGGATTGGTTCGTCCCTGGGTGGACTGGTGAAAGTCTGATTTCAAAAGATGCACTCAACCTCAAAAAAGGCATCACTTACCTTTGGTCTGACTCCATTGATCTTTTCAAAACTTTCGATCGCCAAACCAAAAATGTAAAAAGCTCGATCTTCAATGAATTCATTGCTTTTGCTCAATCTCATCCCGAGGCGATTGAAGAAATCCTAGGCTTTGAAGACTTCTGGGAGCATCAAAAAAATCCAGAGAGTAAATTTCATAGTCTTGCTACTAATTTCACTCGTATTTATTGCTATCGATCCGTCATCGTCTATCTTTTCAAAATTCGTTTTCTCCTAAAACTTACGCGAAGCTCTAGCTTCCAAATTAATGAAAAGCACCTTTTAAACCCTCTCAGTTTTTTTACAAAAACATTTAGAATGGGTTCATCAACAGAACTTTTTTCAGAGGCCCTTATACGTTCGCACCAGTATAGCTGGTATCGTCCTTCAGAAATCTATTCAGCTGAAGTGAAAAAACTTTCTAAGGCGCTTTCTCAACTCTCTACTTCTGAAATTATGAAGGTCTTCACCTCTCAGCCTGACCTTGAAAATATTAATAACCTCGAGTTTAACGACCCAGACTACTCGCACACTCTTTCTCACAAAACTTTTGGTAAATTTATCAATGACCTGATTCTAACCCTCCCTCAGCTTATTAAGCAGGAAAGAAATAATCTCCCTGGATTTTTACATTACGATCAAGATCAAGTTGAAGTTATCAACTGTAAGTACTTTGGTGACTACCTTAATTCATTTTCTCTTTCTCATTGGGTTGCCCAAGAGAAAAAGCTCGATGGTTCTTGGAGAAAGGTTATTTCTCCAGATTTTATTAATACAGATTTTCATAACGGATCTTTTCTTAAAATTTGTCAGGAGCTTCAGTTCCTTACCTTTTTACTGAATCTAAGTTATGAGCTTGAAAAAGAACCCATAGATTTTATTAGCTCCATTATGAGAAGAAAAAACGCGGCATCTAGTGACCCTGGTCAAATGCCACTTTTTTCTAAATCCAATAGTATTGGTTGTGAAAAATATCATCGAATCATCGGTAATATTTCTCATCTTCCTAAAAACAACCCTCATCACTATTTAATGACTAAAATCAATGCTGAAGTTGAAGCTTTGAGCGATGAAGGCTACCTCTATATTTTTAGTAATCAAAATCTTTTCATTCCATCGCAAAGTGAAAAAATTGAGACGCTTTTAAATTCTCTACGATTAGAAGCAAACTTCAATTTCGAAGAGCTTAAAGGACGAGGTGAAATCCCTAATTTTCTTTATATTTTCTCTAAAAAGAAAAAATTTAAAGAATCCAATATTTTCCCTTTCCTAACTGAAAAAAGATCTGAATCAATAAAGGAACCATGTCTCAACTTCAGACTGAAAGGTACCCTTCTCTCTTTTCATAATTTTTCCTTACTCGCCCAAGAGACTAAAAACTTTTTAAGAACCAAAAAGCCTAACTTAACTCCTGTTTTTAGAAAAGAAATTGAAAACGATCTTATTTTTGAATTCAACCAAGATGCGATTGTTGAGGGTAAGCTATTACACTCTATTAGCTCTGACCCCAATAACATTACTCACCCTCACTTCTTTAGGAATTTGACGAATCGATGTATTCCGCTTGATCAGTTTTTTATTATTGATTCACTTTCGTCTTCCCCTCAACAAAAAAGAAGCTTACTTGCTACAGGTCTATTAGGCATCACGATTGATAAGGAAAGTGAGTACCCTTATGTTCTTATTTTAAATAATTCTGACCCAAGAAAAATAAAAATCGAAATCATTAGCTCTGATAGTTACAAGGCAAAAAAGGAAGAATACGGAACGGCCTATTATCACTATTTTAGTCTTGTTCCAAAAATTACAGATCTTAACATAAATGTCTTCAGAGAATATTTTAATAATACTCTAGGAAATCAAATCATTCAGCTTTGCCTCAATGAAGGCGGAGTTACAAAACTTAAATCTAAACTTAAAAGACTTCTCATTCCTAAGTTTTTTGGGGAGTGCTTCTATAATTCAAAGTCATTCCCCCTTCATTTTGATCTTTTAAAGCAAGATCATTTAAGCCTTCTTCAGTGCCACCCGGAAAGAATCACAAGAGACTTTGATGAAATCAGCACCGAGCTTACAGGCCTTTCTAGAGATTTTCCTTGGCAGGTCATGAGTATTTTGTCCTATTTTAAAAATAATCTTGAAAAAGCCCATGCCAAGGTTGCTGGAATCGAAAACTTGGACAAATTAGAGTATATTCCATTTCTTAATCCAATGGTTATTGAGAGGCTTAGAGGTCTCCAGCTTGAACCTCTTTTTCCAAAAAACGATGATGTCTTTGTAGAATTTAAAGTAAAAGACCGAAGTTCTTTAATGCAAGAACTCAGTTCCACTAGACTTGTTATCAAAGAAGATGGCTCTTCTCTTTCTCTGCTTTCTGGCGATCAAGAACTTGTCGTCTTCCATGCTGAGCCAATCATGCTTAGATTTATTAATTTTATTTTGGATTCTGCAATTGGTAGCCCAGTCATCGAACTTCTTCAAAACCTAAGCCTTCCACAACATCAAGAGCTTCAAGATGCCGTTGAGAGAACGCTAGATCTAGAAAAAGGACTCAAGTCAGTCCACAAAAAAACAGATGAACACATATTTAAAATACTTACTTATCAGATTTCTTCATCTGGAGATTTAAAATAGCTAAAATGTCATCAGGGCAAAATATTAAAGAGTTTCAAAAAGATTTTTACAAACAGCTTCTTAGTCGTGTTCAGGAACTAGAAGAGAGCTCCGAAGAGCTTGAGAGCTACAAAAAAAATCTCAAACGCTACTCAAAAAGAGAATTCAGAGAAAGCTCTCTAGAAAAGCTCTTGAATACGGCCCTTAATTCTCAAATTATATACCTCGGTGATTTTCATACGTTTGATCAAAATACAAAAAATTTAAGAAGGCTCATAAGTGCAATGGAGGAAGACCCTACTCCGTTTATTATGGCCTTTGAGTTTATCCATTATAAGAAACAAAGAACCATTGATTATTATCTAGACGGGCATCTTACTGAGCTCGAATTTTTGGAGGAAATAGACTTTCAAAACTCTTGGAGATTTCCGTGGAATCATTATCGACCATTTTTTGAACTCGCAAGAGAAAAAGGTCACACCATCATTGGTCTCAATACTTCTGGCTCTCTAATGGAAAGAGATGTCATGGCCTCTAAAATCATTTCAAAATACCATAAAGACTATCCTGACTTTAAAATGATCGTTCTTTTTGGAGAGCTCCACATTGTTCCTAATAAACTTCCTATGATGGTTCAAAAAGAGCTTCCCGAATCTAAACAACTCATAATCCACCAAAACCTCGATCATCCGTACTGGGAGTCTAATGGAGAGATTTCTGAAATTATTCAATTCACTCCAAGGGAATTTTCACTTCAAACCTCTCCGCCTTGGATTAAGTATGAGTCGATGATTTACTGGTATGAAAATCTTTGTGAAGATCCTGATTATGATCTGCATGAAATTGAAATTCAAAAAGGATTACGTCTTTTTAATAGTAATGTAATCGATAATTTTTTAGGTCTCTGTAAAAAGATGAATCAATCCCTCGATCTTCAAATTGATCTCGAAGATATCTCGCACTTCGAGCTTCTAGACTATAATGGACTAGAGCAAGTTCAAAACGAAATTGAAGACCTTAAAACAAAAAAAGAAACTGATTTTTACACCTTTCTTGTAAAAAGCTCTCATGCTTTTAAACTTCCAGAAAAATATAAATACTTCTGTCCCAATTACAGCATTAACCGTTTGGCCAGTCTAGTCGGACTTCATTTGAAATCTATTCTCTCCACCAAAAAGGCACTTTCGATAGAGAATAAATATGATTATTTTTTAGATTTGGTTCTTCAATCTGCCTGTAGCTTTTTTGTTTCTAAGATGATTAATCACTACCGAAAATGTAATCATTATTTAGATCTGAGAAAAGAGCTCGAAACAGTGGGAGGAACAAAGAAAAAGGAAATCGAAATCACTCTTAATTTAATCGATCATATGACCTCTATAAAGCAGCTACAAAAGGTCATTGATTCATTTACTCTTAAAACTCTGTACCGACCATCACGAAACTTAGGTAAAATCATTGGAGAGCTCACCTTTAATTTTTATGTTGAAAAAGAAAAAGATCAAGATGCGGTATTGGCGAAGATATTATTATTCTCTGAAACGAATCAAGATGTACTAAGCACATTATTAGAGCAAATTAACTTTTTTAATAATTATAAAGCATTTTCAAAACGTTTGTTTTGAATTTCCTGAAGGACTTGCTTCTTAGAACCTTTTTTAAGAGTCACTAGATTTGATTTCTTTGTTTCTCCGACATATCTAAACTGAAGCCTTGTCTTAAGACCCCCGTGAGTGAGAACTTCTTCAAAAGAAAGACTGCCTTCAAGATCATTAATGATTTCTTTAACTATATTGTAATCTATATTAGTTTCCATTGCCCCAATTTCACCAACGGCCTCAACATCAAGGAGAACAGTTCGCCCCAGCCTTTTTACTTTAGCAATAATTTTCTTATCCCCTTGTGTCTCTTCAAAAGCATTACAATAACTTTTAAAAAGGTGAAAAAGAAAAAGCTCCACTTGCTCTCTTTTTCCAAGGATATTAATTTTATCTTTAAGATCAAGGTCTAGAATAATTCCTTGAGTAAAAAGCTGGCTAGAAACCTTTTCTATTACACTTGAGATCGCTTGAGATAAATTCATTTTCTTTGTGACTTTTTCTTCCACGACTTCTGTCTCTTTTTTTAGAATTAATTTTTGAGGAATCTTAATTTCATGGACAGGTTTTTTGTCTACGGGATCCTCATCTTTCACAACACTGAGGTTAGAAAAAAGTTCTTTACAATGATTGAGTCCATTTGCAAGAAGGGCCTCACCAATAATTTGTCTGGCCCTTTGGACATTAAATTCCTTTCTTTGAGTCGTTTCTTCAACGGCATCATGCTCAAGGATTGAAAGCTCTTCTTGTTTTTCAGTTTTGCTTTTAACTTCACTGTATAGGATAGAAAAGAGAATCACTGATAATAAAAAGAGAGTCAGTTTGTAATTAAAGAGTCGATCGATCTCAGTCGCTCTCACCTGCTCAAGTCTAGTCAGTGCATTATTTACGATATCTTCAATTTTTCTAAATCTCTCGCCCGCCTCTCGCATATCTTTTGTTTTTGAGGGAATAAGCGCAGCTCTAGGGTCTAGGTTTTGGTGAAACCAATTCACTTCCGATGTTAGAGAATTAATCAGAGATACAATTTTATCAAAAGACTTGTTCGAAAAGTCTTCGGCCTGAACTAGAGTTTCTGCAAAACACTCTTCTGACATTCTTTGGAACTCTTGAGAAATATAAGGAGAGGTTTTATTACCTAAAAGACTACCTGTGTAGGTTTGATTGACTCTTAAAAAACAAGTATTCAATCCTCCTTCAAGTCTCGCCAGTTCATCTACCTTAGTAGAGATGCTTGAAAGAGAAAACGAAAGTCCACAAAGGACTGCAACAATACCCAAACTTAGTGTTAGTTTTTTATTTGATAGATAAGAAAGCATTGAAAATCCATTTTCAATAAGGTTACTTGTCTCTTCCTTATAAGCTTACGGCCTGCAGAATTTTAGTCAATCGGTGGAGTATTTTTCTTGTTTTTCACCTACTAGATTCAGATAGTTAGCAAATTTAGTGAGGTTTAATTCGGATTAAAACTATTGTATATTCTATCTTAATGATTGAGCGCATAGATCGAAATTTACTCAACTCTTTTATCCTGGCCCTTTTTGGTCATCTTTTGATCTTTACTCTGCTTCCTCAGTTTTCAATAAAGAAACAAGTCACTACTCCTAGTTCTCCTATATTAAATATAAAGACTTACGATCAAGAGAGTCTAAATAAGTTGAGAACTGTGGGTGTGAAAAATGGAGCGAAAAAGTTTAGTGCTCCTTTGAAGCCAGTTGTTCAAAAAAGTATGAATGAGCTAAGGCCACAAAAAATAATCCCTATTAAAAAAGTTAAACCCGTAGAAAAGCCTATCGCCGGTGCTTTATTTGATGGAAAGAAACTAAAAATGGGTGCAGAAGAAAAGCTCACTCAAGGCCTTGAGAAGTCTAGGATTTTAAAAAGCATGCCACTTCCCTCTGCGGTGGCTCAATCTTTAGGAAGATCTAATCTCAATATCAAATTTGAACCTCCAGAAGGAGTTGATGAAAATGAACTCAACTCAAGTGAGAAAAAGTTTTATAGTTTTACGAAAAGAAGCTATGAAACCTATGTGGTTGCTGTCATTCGCTCGCTCAATGATCTTTTAAGAGATAAGCCTCATTTGAAAAACCTTCGAAATATAGGAGAACATCATCTCACGGGCAGAATTATCTTTGATAAAAATGGTTACCCTATTTCTCTTAGATTTATCCAGCCTTCGAAGGATGATAACATACAGCTCCTTTTTGAAAACTCACTTAAGGGTATTCAGATACTCCATAACCCTCCGCGAGAGCTTCTCGATAAGCAA
>CBDUBC010000028.1:0-27545 GCA_965365285.1 uncultured bacterium | reverse complement strand
AGACTTAACAATTTTATCGACACATTCTGATTGACCGCTACAGCTATAAGCGTGTTGGATTTCCTTTGGCGCTAATTGAACGAGCTTTTTAAGTGATTTTAAAAAAGTCTCACTCACAAAATTAGAAAGGCATACTTTATTGACAATAGAAGGGAGATTTTCACCAATATATTTGGTATCCAGGTCTTCTGTCTCAATGGGAGTGATGAGTCCATCACCAAGATGAGCAGGTGTTTTCTTCCACTTATTATCAACCGTATAGTAGATACAGTCTCGATATGGATTTTCATCTCTGTAATCTTCAGGGACGTAAAAAACCTCTCTCGCTCCTAGCGAAAGATTAATCTTAAGCATTTCTTTGGCCATTCGATGTCTGTTTCGTCCATTAATTCGATGGGAATCATGAGTGTAACTTAAGGCCGTAATAGAGTACTTGAGGTATCGACCAAGAGCGTAACCCGAGATGGAAGGGTCAATCGTGATATCAACGACGTAAAATGTTTTTTCATCGTCAAAATGGCGATCTCTACGAAGAATCTTCTCAAGCGGAAAGTTCTTCATCTGAGAGCTGAAGGCAAGACCTACAATATTATTATCTTTTACTAGGGCAATCCCAATGCCACCTGGGGTTGATACGGCAGTTCTAAAAACTTCAATATCCGTTTGTCTAGCGGGTTCATAAATTTTTTCTTCGAGGGTGATTATTTTATTTTTATAATCTTCAAAATTATGATCATCGATTCGAACGATATCCACTCCATCTGGGAGTTCAAGAATATCTTTTAAGCGATCAAGAACACTACTTTCAGTAGGAATATCTCCTCTATAGGAATTCAATCGCAACTCCAAAAGGTATTCTTGCCATTGATAGAGATTTGATATTCGCCAGTCTCGCGTTTCAATCTCAGAATTGGCCATCGCCTTATTATTATAGACTTCTTCTGACAGCTTAATAATTCTTTCAAAGAGCTCGTCTATTAAATCTTTTGTAAAACCAAGATTGAGTCGAAATCTTAGAGTGTGGGTTCCAGCAGGATAGAAGAGAAGGCCATGATTGAATCTCTTAGCTACAAACTGATTCACATCTTCAGCAGACTTAAGAGCAAAAGCAAAAGACATTCCCTTGACTCGTGGTCGAGAAAATTGATTCGGGTATTTAGATATTAATTCATTAAGTTTACCTCGAGTGTATTCTTCGAGAGCGAGAATATCCTCGTGACTTTGATCAAGTGCCATAGCATGGTGATATCCTCTAATCGCAGAGGATACTGAGTACTCTTGTCCTCGATGAAGCTTTGTTCTTGAGATCACCATTCCCACCTGCGCTTTTTTTGCACAAGTGACATAATCAGGGTCGAGAGGCTTTCCATTGACGTCTTTAAGGTTAAAGCTGTGATGCCAAAAAAAATCTCTTCCTAGATGAAAACCTGTTTGGACCTCATCAAAGATAAGAGCAACTTGATATACTCTAGCAAGTAAGGCCAGAGCATTAAAGAATCGTGAAGTTGCGTAGCGGTCTCCACCCTCACATTGCATTGGTTCGACTAGTATGGCAAAAACCTCACCTTGTTCAAGAGTGCTTTTTACTTGAAGAAGAGATTCCATTTCTTTTTTTATGACTGGATCTTTTTCCCATTCCGAAGGAATAGTAAAACTTTTCTTAGTCACTTCATTGGACCAAAATTTAATCCACTCTTTAGATGCCTCTTGCTCGTAGTTGTCTCCTTCAATTTCGGGAAAGCTACAGTACTTGGTTTTGAACTCATCCCACTCAAAGGGCTCTCTTTTGGATGGGTTCCAGGTAGAAGATAAAGCAATGAGCATTCTTCCATGAAATGATCCTTCAAAGGCCAGAACTTTATTTGCCTTAGGTCGACTTCTTTTTTTCCAGGCGTCGATAAGAGCTGTTTCATTCGACTCCGCACCAGAGTGGGTAAGGGTAATATGAATGTTTTTTCGATCAAGTTTTCTTTTTACAAAATGGAGCATTCTTCGATGAATATTTTTAACGCGGACACTATTTTGGTTATTTGTCCAAGATTCCTGATAATGAGCACATCCAAAAAAAGATGGGTGATTAAAACCTAGTCCTAAAGTCGCAATCTGACTGGCAGCATCCAGGATGTATCCAACTTTATTATCAGCAACCTCTGATGCCAAAAAGGGCCCCTGGCCTGCACGAAGGTTGGTGAGAAATGGTTTTTTTTCTGCAGGAATCATTTTATTTGCATAATAATCTTTCAGTTTTACTTCAGAGTGCTTCTGATCGCCATCGCCGATCATTCTATAATTTTTTTTCATGGGAATATCCTTAATTCTTTATTGAGCTTTGAATTGTATCTTTAAGAAAGTCCTGAAAGCGAACGCCATAATTTTCCATCATTTTAGGAAACATAGAAATTGGAGTGAGTCCTGGAAAGGTATTAATCTCATTGAGATAAATTTCTCCATTATCTGCTAAGAAGAAATCTACTCTAGCAAGATGACGAACTTTAAGTGTTTGATATGCCTTAATTGCCCATTCTTTAATTTGAACCAATTGATCTTTAGTTAGGTCTTTGGCATTGACTACCGTCGTAGTATGGCTAGCAGGATCATACTTTTCTTCATAGGTATAAAAAGAGTCTTCTGTGTAGGGAGCTAATATTTCTCCTGGATCAGTTGCATGAATTTTTCCCTGATAGGTAAAAACGCTGACTTCGAGTTCTCTTGCCTTTAGTCCTTTTTCGATAAGAGCATAGGGACTAAGTGTAAAAACGGTTTGTAGTTTTTTTTCCGTATCTTCATCAAGCTTATTAATTTTATAGCAGCCTACAGAACTTCCTTGGTTACTTGGCTTAATAAATAGAGTTTCATGTTCCTCATGAAACTCTTTCAGATCAGCTATATTGGGTTCTGCTAAAAATGTAAAAGGAGTCGTTTGAATCCCCATTCGCTCCAACCAAAGTTTAGTACTGATTTTATTAAAGCAGAGTTTGGATGCTTCAGGACCTGAGCCAACATAGGGCAGTTCATAATACTCAAGCATCGATTGGATATCCCCTGTCTCACCTGGTGTTCCGTGGATACATGGGATTACTATATCAATTTCAGTCTTGTTTTTTTTCGTATCGATAATACATTTATTTCCAAGCTCGAAAACATCTCCGCCTTTATCAGTAAAAACATGGTCTGTATCGAGGACGAGGAAATAGATAATATAAGAGTCTAGGGAAAGTAATTTATCTTCAAGATATTTTGCAGAGATGAGGGAGATATCGTGTTCTGTGCCTCCACCTCCACAGAGGATGAGTACATTTTTTTTATCCATGATTCCCCCTTTAGTTTTTAGTCTCTAAACTTCTTGGGTAATTTTTCCTGGTCTAAATCCAAGAAGTTTTTAAAACAATCTGAAAAACTTATGGAGTCAGACCTCTTCTCCCCATAGGCCCTTATATTTACTGTATCAGATTCAATTTCTCTGTCACCAACAACAAGCATAAACGGGATTTTAGATTTTTGTATTTGACGAGTTTTGTAGCCCATTGATTCATTTCGATCGTCAATCTCCACTCGAAGCCCTTCTTTTTGGAAGAGAGATTTAAGCTTAATACAATGCTCAAGATGGTTTTCATTATTAACTGGAACTATAATCGCTTGAGTTGGAGCTAGCCAGAATGGGTAGGCACCACCAACGTGCTCAAGAAAAATTCCAAAAAATCTTTCCAGAGAACCTAATAGGGCCCTATGGATGACGACTGGTCTCTCATCCGCACCCTCTTGATTGGTAAACTTAAGGTTAAACCTATCAGGGAGCTGAAAATCAAGCTGTATTGTTCCAAGCTGATGGTATCTTAAGATTGCATCAGCAATTTCAACATCAATTTTTGGTCCGTAAAAAGCGCCATCACCTTCTTTGATAAGATAAGGTCTGCCACTTTTATCGAGTGCATTACGAAGGGCCTCTTCAGCAAGATCCCAAGTCTGATCATCACCAACTCTCTTTTCTGGTCTGGTTGAGAGGTTAATTTTAACGTCTTTAAAACCAAAGTGGTCATAGCAAGTGAAAAACATATCCATGAGGTTAAGAATTTCATCTTCAATTTTCGCCATTGGTAAAAAGATATGGGCATCGTCTTGGCAAAAAGTTCTCACTCTGGTGAGCCCCGCTAAACTTCCTGAGGCTTCATTTCGGTGAAGGCGCCCAAAGTCAGCATATCTAAGAGGTAAATCTCTATAACTGTAGTGGTAATGCTTAAACATAAGCATGTGACACGGACAGTTCATGGGCTTAACCGCATATTCTTTTTCTTCAACGGTCGTGAAGAACATATTTTCTTGATAATTTTCGTAGTGACCACTGGTATGCCAAAGTTCGGTATCTAGAATTTGAGGAGTAATAACCTCAGAATATCCATATCGATCATAAATTCTTCTAATAAAGTCTACGAGTTGATTATAGACAAAGGCACCTTTAGGCATAAAAAATGGAGAGCCTGGTGCGACTGGTTCAAAGTGAAAAAGCTCAAGCTCTTTTCCAATTTTTCTATGGTCTCTCTTTTTTGCCTCTTCTAAAAAGGTAAGGTGCTTTTTAAGCTCTTTTCGATCATCAAAGCAAGCAGCATAGATTCTTTGAAGCATTTTTCGACTGCTATCACCCTTCCAATATGCTCCAGCAATACTCAGGAGTTTAAAGTGGGTCGGAAGCTGGCCAGTTTGCTCGACGTGGGGACCTCGACAAAGGTCGATAAATTCGCCCTGCTTATAACTACTAATTACGCCATCCTCAAACCCTTCGATGAGTTCTATTTTGAGCTCATCATTTTTTTCCTTCCAGAACTTTAAGGCCTCTTCCTTGGACATTTCAACCCTTTCAATAGGTAGGTTTTCTTTAATGATTTCAGTCATTTGCGCTTGAATTTTATCGAGATCTTCAGTAGTTAGCTTTACATCTATATCGATATCGTAATAGAATCCATTTTCAATAACAGGCCCTACTCCGAGTTGGATTTTCTTGTCTGGAAACACCCTGGTAACGGCTTGTGCCATTAAATGAGCGGTCGAATGCCTAATGGTGTCTAGGTCAAATTTAGCCATAAAGTCCTCTAGGTGGTATTTACGTGGCAATGTAGCAATTTAGCTTTATTAAATCAACGAGTTAAAGCGTAAAAATTTGACAAATTCATCAATCATTTTTGACTAGAGGCGAAGCGTTATGGTATAACCTGTTTGCTTGACGACTGGTAGTCGTGAAGAGAGGGAGGAATCAATGAGCAATATAACTGAGGGACTAGAACCAAGTGCTCAATTTGGTCTTCATAGTTTTGATCAAACGAGTGCATCAGAAGATCAAGCTTATTCTTTATCTTACAAGGAGTTAGGTAAGTCGTATTATCTACTTGCTAAGGTCCTTTATGATAAAAGTGATTTGATCGAATCTGAAAAGATGTTCTTAAAGGCACTTGAATTTACCTCAACACCTGTAGACAGCTTTTCTATATTAAAGATATATGGTTTTCTTATTCGTATCGCTTCCGAGCGTCTAGAAAACGATAAAGCACAAGACTATATCAATAAGGCCCAAAAACTTGTTGATGACCTCTCCACTCAATTAGGCTCCCTTAACTCTGAATACTTTTACCACCTTGGTATCATTAAAAATTATGCTGGAGAGTTTGGAGAAACTAAAGAAAACTTTCTTCTATCCTACAAAAAATCAAAAGAAGAGAATGAGCCTGAGATCCTTGCCAAGTGTCTTCTCGCACTTGCTATCCTTTATTATAATAATCAAAACTTTAAAGCTGCTATTGAACACCTAAAGCAATTGGATGAGCTTCTCGATATCCTTCAAAAGACTTATTTAAGAGGATCAATGTACTACTATCTTGGGAAAATCTATCTCGAGATGGAAGAATATGAATTGGCCGAAAAGAATTTTAAAATGGCGAATAAAACTCTTCAAGAAAAGAAATGCTGGAACCTTCATGGTTATGTTCTTCTTGCAAAAGGGATCACCCGTAAAAAACTTGGTGAGTTTGAAAAGGCTTTAATCTATTTCAACTATGCTCTTGAAAGTACCGATCCTAACCATTTCAAGAGGCTCTACACACTTATTCGCTCGGAAATCCAAGACGTTAACGATGAGAGTGTCGATATCTATCTCGATCGTGCTCATAGAAAAATCCATGAGCGTACTCTAGGAACTATCGATTTTAAACATCGATTCGTACTTCTTGAGATTCTTTTCCTACTCGCTAAGAATCCAGGCGAGTATTACGACAAAGATAAGTTGGCAAAGTCAATTTGGAAAGATGAATACAATCCTCTTATTCACGATAAACTTATTTATACTAGTGTAAGTCGACTTAGAAAGCTTATTGAACCAAAGCTTCCTCAGGATAAAGAAGGTAAGCCAGCTCGAAGAAAATATATTCTTAGAGGAAAAGATGGTTATACTTTTAACCCTAGAGTAAAGATAAGATTCCATTCTGAAACTAAACTTATCTCTGAGAAAACTATTGGAAACGTTGAAATTACTTCTCCTGTCTAATCTCCTTTGGAGTACATTGCTTTTTTCAGCTGAACAAATTGTCTTTGGTGACAAGGCCGTATTTCGTGTTGATAAAAAGGTCTATTTCAAAAGTGATTTGAGCTCTATTAAAGGTTTATTTGATCAGTTCGATTGCTTTCCTAATAGCTCACTCCAAAAAGTGATTAAATACAACAATTCGAACAATGCGAAAGAGTCAGAGGGGTTTAGAACTCTTCTTTTATTTGAAAAAATACGAAAGTATATTCGCAATCAAGAAATTGCCATTAACCAAGAAAAAATCGGTACAAAAAATTCTAAAAATTGCTCTTTTATATCAGAAGAGGTCCTTCGTATTGAAACCTTTCTCAGACAAAGACTTTTTAAGGAAAACCCTTCGCTTCAAGAAATAGAGTTTAAAAGATTCAAAGAAGATCACCCTAACTTCAAAGGAGAAGATCTTCAAAAGGCCTTCGCTCAAGAACAAATTAAAAAGAGAAAAGAAGAGCAACTTCTCTTTCTATCCACGGTTAATAAAAAATCAGAGAGCTTTGAGTTTTTTGATGATTAAAATTCAGGAAATCCAAAAAGAAGACACTTCGTTTCATCAGGTCCTTAAAATGGATCAGGACTATTTTGATAGGCCGTGGAATTCGAAGAGCTGGAAAGAGGCTCTAAGTGATGATAATTACAAGATTTTTACCCTAGAGAAAGATCAGGTCCTCTGCGGGTTCAGTGTATTTATACATGTTCCAAATGGCGATGAGGCTCATCTTCTTAAAATCTTTGTTCATAATGATCATCGAGGCCGGGGATATGCGGATGCCCTTTTGTATGCGCTGGGCAAAGTTCATTCAATTTTTCTCGAAGTCGATAAAAATAGCATGAGAGCAATTGGGTTTTACAAAAAGCAAGGGTTTGATATTCTTGATGAGGTTAAGAATTTTTACTCCGATGGTTGTACCGCAATTAAAATGATTAAATATTTATGATATTGTTTGCCATCCAATTTTTAATTTGTTAAAAAGTCTGTGTTCTTAAGTTGTTGATTTTTGTTAAAGGGCGGTTTCTTTCAATCCGCCCTTTTTTTTTAAATGCTGTAGGGTAATGGACAATGGATGCCGTAAGAGAGCGGAAAGGTATAGAGAAGAAATTCTACGAATTGAGTATAAAGATTGTAGAAAATCAAGGCTATAAACTTTACGATTTAGACTATCTCACGGGTAATTCTGAACTACGGCTTTACATATACAACCCAGAAACGAACACGGCCCTTATCGAAGATTGTGTAAAAGTAGATAAGGCCTTTGACCCTCACTTAGAAGAAGATTGGGTACCCGAATCCTTAACTCTTCAAGTAAGTTCCCCCGGTCTTTTTAGAAGTTTAAAATGTTTAGAGCATTTTAAAATGGCTAAAGGAGAGAATGTAAAAATGATTCTCTCTCAAAGCGTAGAAGGCCTTAAAGACAAGAAGCTTATGGGAAAAGTAATTGAAATTGTAGATGAGAAGGTAAAGGTTGAGATTGATGGGAATCATTATTTAATTCCAATATCTCACGTTAAGAAAGCAAACTTAGAAACAGAAATAGAAAGATATTCGTAAAGAGGTAAAAAATGGCAGCAGCTTTTTCAGAACTAGGAAAAATTATTGAGGCCCTAGGAAAAGACAGAGGGATCGGTAAAGACGTAGTTATCAACGCAATCGAGCAAGCCTTTCTTGTAACAGCAAGAAAAAAGTATGGAATTCAAGGTGAGTATGAAACTCGATATAATGAGGGCGATGATGATATCGAAATCTATCAATATAAAAACGTGGTTGATAGCGTTCGAGATGATATCCTAGAGATCGATCTAGAAAGCGCCAAAAACCTTGATGAAGATATTGAAGTTGGTGATCAACTCGGTATCCGAATTGAAAATCCAAATTTCACGAGAGTTGACGTTCAAACGGCTAAGCAAATTATATTCCAAAAAGTAAGAGATGCCGAAAGAGAGATCCTATTCTCTGAATTTAAGCATAGAGAAGGGGATCTTATTACTGGAATCGCCAGAAGATATGAGAGAGGAAACATCATTGTTGATCTTGGAAAAGCGGATGCAATTCTTCCTCGAAGAGAAATCATTCCTTCTGAAAACTTTAAGCCAGGTGATCGAATCCAAGCTTATTTAACAGAAGTTGTAATGACCAATAGAGGTCCGGAAATTAGACTATCAAGAACAAGCCCAATGTTTCTAGTTAAGCTTTTCGAAATTGAAGTTCCTGAAATTCAAGATGGAACAATTGAAATTAAATCCGCTGCTCGAGAGCCAGGATTTAGAGCTAAGATTGCCGTTGTCAGTGTAGATAAAGACATCGACCCAGTGGGTGCTTGTGTTGGTATGAAAGGTAGTCGAGTTCAAAACATTGTAAATGAACTTCAAGGTGAAAAGATCGATATCGTTAAATGGTCTGATGACCTCGAGACTTTCACAAGAGCAGCTCTTGCTCCTTCTGAAATCTCTAATATTCAGATTCACCATGATGATCAACTTATTGACGTCATTGTTGAAGATGAGCAGCTTTCACTTGCGATCGGCCGAAGAGGTCAAAACGTAAGATTAGCGGCTATGTTGACTGGATATAGAATTAACATCCTTTCTAAAGCGAAACTTCAAGAGAAGTTTAAAAGAGCAGCTGAGAACCTTATGCAAGTGGATGGGGTTACTGATGCCAGAGCTCAGGTTCTTGTTCAATCAGGTGTTATGTCGGTTGGTGATCTTTCTGCAACAACAGCAGCCGATCTTGCTGAGATCCTTGAAGTGACTGAGCAAGAAGGACAAGACATTATTGATCAAACTCATGCTCGAATTGAAGCCGCGGATATTCAACTTCAACCAGAAGAGGAAGAAGAGATTGTTTCTGCCTCAGCTGTACCAGCATATTCTGGTATGTTGAAGCCAGGTCAAGAGAATGAAGAAGAAGATGGTGAGAAATTCTCTGAAGCTGAGAAGAGACTTAGAGAAGAACTCGCAGCGTTTAAATTGAAATAAGAAAAGTGCAGTTGTATTAGGAGTACTTTAAATGCCTATGAAAATATTTGAGTTGGCCAAAGAAATTGATATGGGAGCTTTGGATCTCGTTGAGCTTTTAAAAGATAAGGGCTTTGCGGTTCGAAACCATATGACAGCCTTGAGTGACGATGAAGTCGCTAAGGCGAAAGAATTGGTTCAAGGGGCCGCAAAAAGCGAAGATACTGGAGAGGCCAAAAAAGCGACCAAAAAGAAAAAGGCTACCAAAAAGAAAACGGCGACGAAGAAAAAAGTCACCAAAAAAGCTGATGGTACAACCAAAAAGAAAACCAAGAAAAAAACGATTGTTGTTCGAAAGAAAAACGAGTCTAAAAAAGAGGAAGAAGTTGAAGAAACCACAACTCCTCCAGTAGAAAGGGTGGAAACACCGGTCGTTGAAAATACGGTAATGGCCGAAAGTATAACTCCCGAAGAAAAGTCTGAGCTTTTTGAAGAAGATATCAAGAAGAACACGAGCGGACTTCGAATCGTTAAAAAGCCTGATGTCGTTAAGGTTAAAAAAGAAGAGCCTAAGGCCGAAGCTACCTCTGAACAAAACAAAAAAGAGTATTATAAGGAAAAAGTTCATAAGTTTACTCCTATATACACTCCACCTAAAGAAGAAGTTGTCGAAAAAGAAGCATCAGATAATGCCGATAAAGATGACGATTCTCAGGACAAGAAGGATACGGATTCTAAGAAAAGACTAGGTGGTCTGGCGACAATGATGAGTGGGAAGAAACCTGTTCTTAAAAAAGCTGAGGCTATTAATCTTTCCAAAACAGAACAAGAACTTAAAAACTACACACTTAATTCTTTTGGAAAACCGATATATACGCCGGTTAAAAAGAAGAGATCTTTTGCTGGAGTAGGTGAAAAGACAAAAATCACAAAAGTGAAGGACTCCAAAAGAGTTATTCATGTACATGAAGGTTGTACGATTGAAGAGCTTGCCCAAAAACTAAGCACAAAAACTTCAAATATGGTGGATAAGGTTCTTGATATTAATCTTCTCATCAAGCCTACAGATTATGTCGGCTTATCTCTCGCCAATCAAATTGCAGAGCTCTATGACTACCGAGTAGAGAATAAGTCTTTTGATGAATCTGAATTCATCCAAAAAGAGGATGCTAAAGAAAAAAGTAAACTACCAACACGATCTCCAGTCATCGCGATCATGGGACACGTTGACCATGGTAAAACCACGCTTTTAGACTCTGTTCGAAAAGCTAAAGTTGCCGCAGGTGAAGCAGGAGGGATTACTCAACATATTGGTGCTTACCAGGTGAAGGCCAAAGGAAAAGATATTACCTTTCTAGACACTCCAGGTCACGAGGCTTTCCACTCTATGAGACAGCGGGGTGCTAATGTCACCGACGTGGTCGTGCTTGTCGTTGCTGCCGATGATGGGGTTATGCCACAAACAAGAGAATCTATTAAATTCTGTGAAAACGCAGGCGTTCCTATCATTGTTGCTGTTAATAAAATGGATAAAGAAGGGGCAAACCCAGATCGAATTAAAACCGCTCTAGCGGAACTCAACCTTTCTCCGGAAGAATGGGGAGGAGATACTCAATTTGTTCCTATCTCTGCACTTAAGGGAGAAGGGATTGATGATCTTCTCGATGCGATCCTTCTTCAAGCCGAAATGCTTGAACTCAAAGCTGATGCGAAAGGCCCTGCTCACGGGGTGGTTATCGAGTCAAGGTTAGAACAAGGTCGAGGACCTGTTACAACCGTTCTCGTTCAAAAAGGTACGCTTAAAAAAGGTGACAGTATTGTCGTGGGTGAGTCTTTTGGCCGCGCAAGAAGTCTTATGGATTTTAATGCTGTTAACCTAAAATCTGCGGGACCAAGTACTCCGGTACAGATTCTCGGGCTTAATGAACCACCATCTCCTGGTGATGAGCTTGATGTTGTTAAAAACGAAAGAGAAGCAAAGAAAATCGTAGATAATCGAGTGGATCAGAGAAAGAAACTTGAAAGTGCTCCAACGAAACCAAAAGTTTCTCTTGAAGACTTCTTTAGTAATGCTGTTGCTGAAGGAAGTGAAAATAAAATTCTTAAAATTGTGATCCGCGCCGATGTTCAAGGCTCTTATGAAGCTGTTGTTCAATCCCTAGAAGGTCTTGGTACCTCTGAGGTCGATCTTAAGATTATCGGTGGGGGAGTTGGTCCCGTAAACGATAGTGACGTTCAACTAGCAGAAAGTGCTGGTGGGATTATTATCGGATTTAATATGAGACCAAATACAACCGCCAGAAAATTAGCTGAAGAAAAAGGAGTCGAGGTTAAAACTTACTCTGTTATCTATGAGCTGATTAATGACGTGAAACTTGGTCTTGAAGGTCTTCTTGATCCTGAATTTGTTGAAGAATACGTTGGTCGAGCAGAAGTTAAAGAAACCTTTAATATTCCTAAAATTGGAACCATTGCTGGTTCACAAGTTATTGAAGGTAAAATCGTTGATGGATGTAATATTCGTCTTCTTCGAGATGGCAAAATCGTTTTTGATGGGAAAATGTCTTCTCTTAAGCGATTTAAAGATGATGTTAAAGAAGTTCGTAATGGTCTTGAATGTGGAATTGGTCTTGAAAACTTTAATGATGTTAAAGTGGGAGATCTATTCGAAGCCTATAAGACTGTAGAAAAGAAGCGAACCCTTGAGCAATCCATGGCGAAGGAAAATACAGCTTCTTTAAGCTAAGGATCACTAATGGCAAAGAAAAAGTTCGGAAAGGAAAAGTATTCAGAGCGGATTCTCAATTCGATTAATAATTTTTTCCGAACTCAGCTTGGTGATCCAAGATTTCAATTCGTTTCTGCGACCAAAGTAGAACTCAATCAAGATTACTCTCAAGTCGTAGTCTATTGGGATACATTTGATCTTTCTAAAAAAGAGGATATTGAGTCCAATATCAATCAGATCAAAACAAAAACGAGAACCTACTTGGCAAGCGTTCTGGATGTTCGTCATGTTCCAGAAATTACCTTTCTCTATGATTCTCAATTTGTTGATGAAATGAAAATTATGGATATTCTTGATAAGGAGAAAAAGGGCACCGAGTGAACTTTTCTCCCTCCGTTTTCCTCATTAATAAGCCCGTTGGACCAACCAGCTTCCGAATGGTCGCTCAATTTAAAAGAATTCTAGGAAGACCAAAAAAAATCAAAATAGGACATCTCGGAACTCTCGATCCCTTTGCTCAAGGGCTTCTGATGATTGGAATTGGAGGTGCCCTTCGAGTAAATGAGTATTTTAATAAAACAGTCCCTAAAACCTATCGCTGTGTTGGCATACTAGGGCAAAAAACGAACACCGGTGATTGTGAAGGGGAGATTGTGGAAGAATCACCCTATGATGGATCTTATAGCGAATCTCAAATAGAAAATATGATCCAAGAATTAGTAGGACCCTACCTTCAAAAACCACCGGCCTATTCTGCAGCTAAACATGAAGGAAAACCTCTCTATTATTACGCTCAAAAAGGGATAGAGATTGAAAAGCCTCCAAAGATTCGCCATATTCACTCTTTAAAAGTCCTCAGCCTTAAAGGCAATTTACTAGAGCTTCTTTGTGAAGTGAGCTCAGGAACATATATCCGTACCCTTTTTGAAGATGTGGCCAGGCTTCTGGGTAGCATTGGTCATCTTAAAGAATTAGAAAGAGTCGCCATTGGTCCTTTTCATGTCGATCAATCCTTTAGTCTAGATGATGTCGAGACTTCTGAGGCCCTTCTTGAAAAAGCACTTGGAGTGGATAGGCTTTTAGACCTTCCTCCTCTTATTTTAGAAGGGGAGATGGCCAAAAAATACTCCAACGGCGTAGCGTTACAGCTTGATTTAGAACCTGGACAATACTGGGTTAAAGGCCCTGAAGGGAAAATTCTAGGACTTGCTTTAATGGAAGATGAGCTTCTTAAGTCCCAAATAAATTTTAGTTAGTTTATAACGCAAAATATTAAATAAAAAAATGGACTAAATTCCTTGAAATTACTTGGCCTTAACCCATGATCAGCATTATAGTAGATGTATTGGATTTATTTGAATCAAGCTGAGTATAAAGGGAGTTCTTTCGATGAATGTTATCCTGATATCTTTCTCCTTGGCCATCATCTTGGCACTGGGACTAGTATTTACAATTGGCGGACTAAGCCTTCTTTCTGGGGCCATGGAGTTCCTTTTTGGTAAGCCTAAGCTCTATTTCCTCAAAACGGCCGCAGATAATGGCTTTGCTTTTGGTTTTCGATTTAACGAAGATAAGGAGCCTGCAAAATTTGATACGGTTCAAGTTCGACAATTCAATCCCTTTGGGAGTCCAACTCAGCTTGAAGTGACCAGACCCTATCCTGCTCAATCATCTAGTTTTGCTTTAGAAGTCGATCTTGGAGAAACTTTCTCTAAAATGAAAAACTCAGCAGGGCTTGATCAATCAACGATCTCCGTTATCCTTTCAAGTTCCAAAGATGGAATCAGCTACGAGTTTAATTTTAAAGGTTCTGCCTTCATAGAAAAAAGAGACCACTCAGGCGAAACCATTGAGGACTTCGAAAAGAAATTTAAACCTAAAAAGGTTAAGCCTCTTTATCAAACCACTTCAAAGACCTTTATTGCTGATCCTCTTCCTAAAACAGGTGCTCAACTTAAACTTGCCACCAATCCTGAATTTGCGGGAGAGTTTGCCGCTGCTGCTGGTGGGGGAGAGGCTGCCGCTGCAGAGACTTTTGAAGTTAGTAAAGTATGGATTGAAGCGGGCTGTATTATTTGTAATGCCTGTGAAGATATTGCACCTGATGTTTTTCTTGTGAATGACGATGGATGTATTGTTAAAGACGGTGCTCCTCTCACTAACGGCCCCCTTATCCAAGAAGCTGCCGAAGCTTGTCCAGTCGAAATTATTAAATTTAATAAGGCCTAAAATAAGAAAGGCCCCTTTCGGGGCCTTTTTTTATTAATCAAACATGAATGGTTCAACTGAACTTGGTAAATCTTTAAGGATGAACTTAAAGTTATCAATCTTGTTAGAGATGTCTCCCTCTACCATAGATTTGAATACTTCATATGGAATCTCATAAAGTTTTTTCACAAGATCCGAACTTCCTTCAGGAGCGATGTCCTTAGTGCTTATCCAATTCATGACAGCTTCAAGTTCCTCTAGGCTTGCAGTCCAAATAATCTTAAGTTCTTTTTTGAATTGCTCATCACCAACTCTATCCCAATAAGAATCCGGAAGGTTTGGGTTTTCCTTTTTCAATTTTACTAGGGCCTCAATAGTTTCGATGTTATAAGCAGCCGCTAGTTTTTGCGAATCGTTAAACTCTTCAGGGGTCTCAGTTCTTGCATCGAACACTTCTTGAAGAATCTTCTTATCAACTCCTCTAAGCATTTCTAGAGTATTAATTGAAGTAATCATCTCATAAGCAATTCGATTACTTGGAGAAGCTCCGTAAAGAGTTTCATCAAAATAAGTGGTCACAGTATCGGTTAAACCTGGGTTAAATGAGCTATCCAGTCTTTTAACAGTATAGTAGTTTACACCTTCTCTAGCGATGTTTAGGGTTGAAGACCCTAGCATGAGATCAAAGTTCTTCGCGTTTCTAAGAAGAACTCTTCTTAAACTGATTTCACTCGCATTATCCATTCCAAGGAATTGTCTTGCCCAGAAAAAAGGAAGGTCATTCGTTCTGATTTTGTACTTCTGATCAATAGAGTATGGGACCTGGTAAGCAGTCTTTTTATCTTCAGATAAGAAAGGAACTGGCTCAATAAGACGATCTCCAAGTACAATATGATCAATAAAGTTATAAACCTTTATACCTATGGATGGATGATTTAAAAAGTTACCCAATCCAGCATTACTGGTCTCTTCTGAGTATCTTTGTACAAGAGACTTCATTGCAAGAAGCTTATCAATCCAAGTTCCAAAAACCGCTCTGTCATAGCTTCCTTCAAAGCCAGGCTTAAGGTCATTGAAACCATTTAGGTATTTACCCGCCTCAGCGATGACTTCTAAAGGGATATCTTGATTCGAAAGGATTCTTTTCACGTTTTTATCAAAACAAGTCTTTGGAACCTCTTCGAATTCACTCCTATTTGCCTTGTAGAGATCTTCTAAGAAAATGGCGGTAATTCTATTGTCACCTTCTTCCGCACCGATTTTTTTTGCGGCACAAGTATGATGTGGAGTTTTAAGAATCTTAAGAAAGAAATCACCGGCAATTTTAGTTGCTTCGATTGCATCATTGATTTGAGTACAAATTGTTTTAATGATTGGATTAGCGTCTCTCATCATTTGAGGGCTACAACCCATTCTCATGATCGCTTCACCGTAACCTTCTTTCATTGCTTCCCACTCTTCAAAAACCGCTCTCACTCTTTCAAATTGAGAGTATCTTGAAGTGAGGTAGCCAAACATGTGCTGACCAACGTTAAATGAAGTTCTTTCATTTCTAAAGTTCATGGTAAGATAGCTATCTTCATAATCCTGGATAACAGAATTTGCGATTTCTACAAGATTGGTACCTTGATCAAATCGGTTACATTTTAAAGTGGCACCAGCATTTTCATCTGTACAGTAGACAAAATTCTTAGGAAGAGTATTCATAAGCTTAGTGTTAAGATTACTCAGCATCTCAGGATTTTCTTTATTAACTTCAATAAGCTCTCTGATTTGCTTTCTTTTTTCTTTAAGCTCTTCAAGATTCTTTTCGATTTTTACAATTTTACCACCTCTAGTCTCTACCTCTCTGGCATAACCAAATCTAAGGGCAGCAATATCATACTTACCTAGAACATTGAGTTCTCCAAAGTTAGAAGATACGTAGTCCATCATGGAACTTGATTCAGGAGTATACTTGAATCCAAGCTCATGGGCCTCTTCTTTACTATACCAGTTTTGTTTATCGTAAGAACCAGCAAAGTTATGTCTTAAACCAAGGTTATGTCCAAGCTCATGAACAAGAGTCGAGCTATAGATAAAAGGAACCATGATCTTTTCAATCTCAGATCTTTGAGCGTAGGTTAATTCTCCCCAGCTCTTAAGATTTTGAGTTCCCTTAACAAAGATATCCTCAATTTCCATAATCTCAGGAAAGATGGCGTTAATAGTCTTTGAAACATTAAAGAATTCTGCTGAATAAGCGTTACTCTCAGCAAATACAGCGAGCCTTTCTTTTTCAAGCTCTAGGTACTTCTCAAGTGTTTCAACACCATTTTTGTACTTTTCAATTGAAAAAGCATGAGCTTCAGATATTTTCGCCTTTCTTTTTGAAGCTCTTTCGTTGAGCTTCTTAAAAGAATGATCATGGTTATGACCAGCGTGAAGCTTTTCCTCAAGTTCATGAAGATCAAGAGGTGCCGAGATTAGGTTCTTGAGAACCTTTTTCGGAATGTTTTTCATATTAGACGCAACAGCGTTGTTTTCTCTTGCCATGCTTGGAGCAGGAGTACTCTCAGGAGCTTCCTCTGTGGTTGCTTGCATTTTATTGTTTTGAAGATTTACCATTTTGGTCCAATACATTCTTAGAGCACTTTTAATAACTCCACTGTACATATTGGTATGGGCCTTAAGGATCTCACCAGTTCTTGGGTTCGTTACGATTGGGCCATAACCAAGAAGACCATTTGCTAGAGGTTCATCGATAAGATTAATCATGTTGTATCGAAGATCGCCAATGCTCACCTCTTTCTTCGGCTCTTCTAATTGGATTCTAAATCCAGCATTTGCCTTAGCAAGACCATTGTTAATTGAAGAAATGGCTTTATAAGTCGCTTTTTTAAGTTCAGCGTTTTCTGGTTTATTAAAAGTTTCTGACATGTGATAAATGACAGTCTTTCTCTTTGGGTTCCATCTCCTCATGAATCTTTTGTTTTTCTTGTAAGAACCTACTTCTGTGAATTGGGGGTCTAACTCTGACTTATTTCCATAGAAAAAACCAAAAGTGGTTTTATCTTCGTTAGAGTAATCAACGATTTCATAGTTTTCCGAAGCGATATCTTTAAGTCTGATGAGTGAGAAATGAAACTGGGCCTTGAAGGAGGATTGTCCAAGGTATCTCAAGTTCATATATCTGCTAACGCAAGACTCTGATTTACTAACTTCGTAATAATTCTCAAGCTGAATATTGATTCTTCCTGGAACCATTTCTTTACTGATGACCTTAGATCCCACTTTAGAAATACAATCACCACCAACGGCCCAAGTATCGATATTGATAGAGTGAGTATCGATATTGGCATAATCAGGAACGAAATGCTCTCTTTCATACCATTCAGCGTCGTTGTTTTCTTCTTCTCTATTGGTACATTCACCAAGAGTGTTTTCACTACATCGATAGCTATGATAAGAACCAGGAAGAGTTAAAACGAGTGTTTCATTAAGGTGATTATTGCTAAACTTAGAATCTGCATCGACTTCATAGGCCTGAAGACCTTCTTCCGTCATTCTTAGTTTTACAATCTTCTCTTGACCTTGAAAGTAAGCGTACGCGTTCACAACTTGTCTAGGAGCTCCTAAGCTCATTGGTACGTACAAATACTCGCTTTCCGTGTCGATTGCAGAAGTGATAGTCACCATGTCCTTATCTTTTGTAAGCTCATCATATGCTGGCTTTTTTGCACAGGATACGAGACCTAAGATAAGGGCCATCATCACTAAGACTGTCCTTTCTCCATTTCCTCTAAACATCATTCCCCCAGTTTACTTGTATATGTATCTCACACTCATAAATACCGATGAGGCATCAGAGTTAAAGATTTCAATATTAGAGTCTCTCCCATTCACGCTAAGGACGTTGCCACCAATGGCATGGCCAATGCTCAGGCCGAAGGCAGCGTTAGGTGAATAGGAAAGACTCTGTTCGATAGAATAACTATCTCTCTCATTTTTTTGATAGGTATAAGACTTGGTATAAGAAGCACTAGCTGAAACAGAAATTTGATCACTAAAGCTAAGGCCTACATCACCAAAAGTGGTATAGATGGTTTGAGAGTTACTGCTTCCACTCGCAGAAACTTCGCTGGCATGCTTATTTTGGGTAAAGCTTAATCCTAGTCCAGCATTAAACTTTTTATAAGAGTAATTAAGATTTGGTGTGATTTTGATCGAACTCTCAAGAGTCGACTCATAACGAGAATATTCACTGATAGGAAGACCAATCGCAACGCTTGTTCCAAGGTTCATTCCGTTATCAAAGCTTATACCTTTACTAAAAGCTAAATAACTGTCGTTTAAGGTTAGCTCTCTTTCATTTTCAAGGTCTTTGGTGAAGCTTAGGGAGCTGGAGATTCGAAGTCCATTTTCTAGTTTGATCACAGGTCTGATATCGAAATTAGAAGATGTTCTTTTTCTGTAATCATCCATCTCATGAAGAGATGTGCTGATTGAAGTTCCAAATTGGATAGCACCAGAGGCGGCCGGAGATCTTAAAGATTGAGCAGGTGTCAAAATTTTAGACAAAACGATACCACCCATTGTGACACTGAAAATGAGTAATCTGGTGTTTGTCTTTGTCATTTCAACCCCTTAGTGTTTCTCGGATCTCTCTCCTAAAATCCTTGTATCTCTTACTGTGCATATCCGATGCCAACTGTAAGGTATTGCGATGTATTATAGAGAAAATAAGGGATAAGGCGTTAGAATTATGAGACTTTATAAATCTTACAGGGACTAAATTATTGAATTTACTTATTGTAAGAATTTGTTAGAAAGCTAATTAGACCTTCCCGGTTTTCTTCCCAGATTTGATCCATACTTTCGCGAAGGGAGAGCATGGGGCACTCGTAGGTCAGGACCCCAGCATTGAAGGTTTCAGGCACCCATTCTCCAAAAGAGCCTGGGGTGGGGTACTCGAATTCACCTACAACGTCATAACCGGTAAACTGCGCTATATAATCGGCCGCCCATTTACAATCTCCATTGAAATTAAGCATCGGTTTGTAGCTATGCAAACTGATGATAAGCGAGGGGGGATACTTTTTTAGAGTCTTTTCTAAGAACTTATTCTCTGGCTCACTAAGTGGTTTTGGACCCGGATTGTATTTGGGTTCCGAATGCTCGGGCGTCCATCCTGAAGATGGGTAGTTTCGATTGAGGTCCACACCGTTAGCATTGACACGCGAATTGATGGCAAGTCCATCGCGATTGAGTTCAGGAATAAGCACTATATTATAGTTAATCGATTGGTCTTTTTCGAGTAAGGAACGGATTTGATTCAGAACATGGACTCCCTCAGGTTCGTCTCCATGGACTCCGGCCATAAGATAAAGAAATTTCTGGCCCTTTTGAGGTTCAAACTTAAAGGCTTCAATAATTTTTCCCTCAACTGTTTTTCCACTTTCGATTTGTTCAAAATCCACTTTTTTTCCTCTCATAAGGTGTTATAATTTAACGGTAACTAAAAGGGAGTCTTATGACAAAAGAAAGAAGAAGCATACTAGTAGTAGACGATGAAGATGAGATTCTAACAGTTATTGGTGAAGCGATTCATGACCTAGGAAGTATGGGTGTCATGGACAATGTCTTCTTGGCAAAAGATGGAGAAGAGGCATCTCGAATTTGTAAGCGTATCAAAATTGACGCATTGGTAACAGACTTAAAAATGCCAAATAAGACAGGGGAAGAGCTTATTGAAGAAGTTCGTAAAGAACAAGGTTCTGATATTCCTGTTTTTGTTCTTAGCGCATATGCCACCACTGAGATTTCGGACGCTTTAAAGGCCCTTGAAAATGTGAAGGTTTTTAAAAAGCCTGTGGATATTACCCAGCTTTTAAAGGATCTTTCTGAGTATCTCGATAAAATCAAATCTTGATTAATTCCCTTCCTCAATATAAACCTATCTCATGAATTTTTAAGGGAAGAGCATGAGTGAAGAAATCGATCCTCAAGTAGAACAAGAGGTTCAAAGACAATTATCATTATTGAAGTTTGGGGTTACCGAGATCACTCCTGAGAATGAATTTGAAGCAATGCTTCGAAAATCCATACAAAATAAAAAACCACTTCGAATTAAATGTGGAATTGATCCCACTAGCACAGACGTCCATCTTGGCCATACTGTTCCTTATCGAAAAATGAGAGAGTTTCAAGACCTAGGTCACGTGGGAGTGGTCATCATAGGTGACTATACGGCCTCTATTGGAGATCCCACAGGAAAGAACGAATCAAGACCACCTCTCTCCGCAGAGCAAATTAAAGTGAATGCGCGAACTTATATGGATCAAATTTTCACGGTTCTTGATCCAGCAAAAACGGAGATATGTTACCAGACTGAATGGTTTGACGATAAAATGCTTAAAGATGTTATTCTTTGGGCCGCTCAAACTACTGTAGCTAAACTCCTTTCCCATGAAACATTTAGAGACAGACTAGATAAAGGAAACGCTTTATCACTTCATGAACTTTTCTATCCTATGCTTCAAGGTATTGACTCCGTTTTTGTCAAGGCCGATGTTGAACTTGGAGGGACTGATCAAAAATTTAATGTTCTCATGGGGAGAGACTATCAAAAAAATCACGGTCTAAGACCTCAAGTCGCCATGCTTTTACCTATTGTAACAGGAACCTGTGGCACTCAGAAAATGAGTAAATCCCTTGAGAATACTATCGGTATTAAAGATGAGCCTTTTGATAAATTTGGAAAGGTTATGTCGATTCCTGATAAACTCATGCTGGAGTATTGGCAATACCTTACTAATATTTCTGAAGAGCAATTTGAAAAAATAAAAAGTTCTCTTGAAGACGGAAGCTATCATCCAAACGAATGTAAAAAGGATCTGGCCTCTCATATTGTCGATTTTTTCCATGGTCAAGGTCAGGGAAAGCTCATGAGAGAACAATTTGAAAGTGTCTTTAAAAAGAAGAATGTTCCTGATGAAATACCAAATTTTGAGATCACCAAGGAAGATGAACTTCTTAATATCCTCGTTCAATCTGGACTTCTAGGAAGTAAAGGTGAGGGGAGAAGACTCATCAAACAAAATGCGGTCTCTATCGTTGACGGAGATAAAATTACGGATCCCGATCTTAAGATAGGGCCTACTGATAAAGAAAAAGTCATTAAAGTGGGTAAACGAAAGTTTCTCAAACTAATTTAAGGGACGACATGCTTATTACAAAGAAAAACTTTGAAAAGGCCATTAAAGTCCTACGTGAGACTTTTGAAGATAACCAAGAGGCCCAAAGACTTATTACGGAACTTTGGGATATGAGTGCAGAAATTGAATTTCTAGCCAATGGCGGTCTTCAAAATCAACCCCAATTCCCTATTCCAGAGGAAATGGCGGATCATCCCAATGCTCTTGCTCTTTTTAGTGATGGAGCCTGTCGAGGTAATCCTGGCCCAGGGGCTTGGGCTGCATTTGGTCAAAACTCTCAAGGTGATGTGCTCTTTAAACTTGAGGGTGTGGAAGTTAAAACCACAAATAATAAAATGGAGCTTGAGGCCGCTGTATCCGCACTAGAAGAACTTCTCAATTATGTTACGGATAATAAAGTGAGCCCGGATGTACCGGTCTTTTTATTCAGTGATTCAAAATATGTGACTAATGGTGCAATGAAATGGCTTTCAGGCTGGAAGAAAAAAGGCTGGAAGAAAGCAGATAATAAAGAACCTGAGAATATTGAGTTATGGAAGCGAATGGACTCTGTCATGCAATCTTTTGATCATGAGCTTCATTTTGTTTGGGTCAAGGGGCATTCTGGGCACCCCCAAAATGAATACTGTGACCAAGAGGCAAATCGCCTTCTCGACGAATCAGGTTTCTAAAATCAATTTAATAAGTTATTCTTATAAGGTTATTTTTAAACCCATAAAAAGGAAATTTAGGATGAAAAAAGTATTACTTGTTTCGCTCGTATCATCCTTGTTTTTTGCTTCTTGCAATAAGCAGGGAACCAGTGCTACCCCTTCAACGGATGAAGATAAAACCTTCTATTCCGTGGGAGTAATGTTTGGTGAAAGACTTAAAAATCTTAATCTAAACGACAAAGAAGTAGAAATGCTTCAAGCAGGACTTTATGATTCAGTTAAAGGGAACAAACTTAAAGTTGAACCAGCTGATTATCAAAAGAAAATTCAAGACACTTTTCAAGCGCGAATTAACGCTGCTAACGAAAAAGTAAAATCTGAAGGTCAAAAATACCTCGATAATTTTACTAAAAATGAAGGTGTTGTTAAGACAGAAAGCGGTCTTGCTTATAAAATCGAAAAGGCCGGAGAAGGAAAATCTCCAAAAGAAACTGATATTGTAGAAGTTCACTATAAAGGAACTCTTATCGATGGGACTGAGTTTGATTCTTCTTATTCAAGAAACAAAACGGTTTCTTTTCCTCTCAATAGAGTTATTAAAGGTTGGACCGAAGGTCTTCAGCTTCTAAAAGAAGGTGGGAAAATGAAAATGGTTATTCCATCAGATCTTGCTTATGGAGACAGAGGCGCTCCACCAAACATCCCAGGCGGTGCCACCCTTGTATTTGATGTAGAACTTTTTAAAGTTACTGCGGGCGAAGAAGAAGGCAAAACTGCTAATAAGAAAAAGAAGTAAAAAAAAAGGCCCCTTCCTGGGGCCTTTCATTTAAAACCTTATCATTCCTAGATTCAGGCATCAGTATTTGGCTTAAACCAACAGAGAGGTCTAATCCCTACCTTATCACCATCGACTCGCGTACAAACATTGATGTTGGCATCTGATTCAGAGACATCTGCGTAAGCATCTTTATCGCAAACTGAGCCTGCAAAATAGGTATCCAGTCTACATTGTGGAGCTGGATGATTATCGTCCGTTTTTTGAACAATATTTGGGTCTGGTGTATTGAATTTGAGTTCCGTTCTTAGATTTCGTAGCGCTTTAAAAAGGTTACCAAGTCCAAGTCCTGCCATGGCACTTCTTTGGCAAATGGCTATCTCTTCGGCCGAAGCAAAAGTAGACTCACAAGATCTTGCAGCATGGGGGTCAACACTCATAGATGCTATAACTTCTTGGTTATTATCGCTTTCAAAGACCTTTCTGAGACACTTCATGGTTCCCCAGTAATCAGACTGTCCTTCATTTGAGGCCCAGTTTGATCCCCACCAACCACTTTTCTTAGGCACACCACCGATATGGTGACCAAGCTCGTGACAAACAACAAGCGCGAAAGAATCTTTATCAATTGTTTGATGTCTAGCTAATCCCCCAAACATGGCCACTTTCCATGTATTGCCATTTTGCTGAGCATAAGCATTAACTGTCCCATCTCGCCAATTTCGCTCGATGGTTAGTTCAGCACCTCTTTCTCGAATGATCGGCGCGTAGATGGTTTCAACTTTGTCGATTACGCTGTTGAACTCATCTTCAGTAATTGTAGAAATAGATTTTGAATCAACACCAATCCATAGATCATTTTCTTCCACGATTCCTGATAGACCATCAAGATCGCAGGACCATGCGGTTGGTGCTAGGTTTGCAGCTACTAGGGTGCTGAGAAGAATACTCCTCATTATGCTTCCTCCTTGAAAAGTATTTGGAGAGTTGGAACTCATATAAAATCATAAAAATCTTTAATTTGGCTGTCTATCTCAGACTACGATTGTAAGAAATAATTAGTTTTTAAATAAGATTTGTTTGGTTCTCTTGAATCCTGAGCAAAAGACTAAAGTAAATTCCTGTAAAGACCGATGCTATGAGTATGTTAAAGGGGCAATCATGAAACACTTATGGTTTATTTCCCTGTTAAGCGCGAGTCAAGTGATGGGGCTGGATTATGGGCTACCTCAAAAATTTGAACAACCGCGTAGGGAACATTCGATTATCATTACAGACGAAGGCTATTTTCCTAACCGCATTTCTATGTTTAAGGACGAAAAGCTTAAAATTTTTGTGACAAGCTTAAGAAATAAACCGAGCTGTCTTTTTATTCCAGAAGAAGAGATCTTTATTGGAGTGAAGCGAGGCGAAGTTCGAGAAAGCGAGGTTCAATTTGATGGGCCTGGAACGTACTCTTTCTTTTGTCCTACAGGAAAGATAACTGGAAAAATTACAGTACTAGAAAGACCCTCTGAAGAAGATAAACCAAAGAGAGTCATTGCATCAGAAACTTCCACACATTTGTGGATTCCAAAGGATGAATAATGGTCGGCGTATTTGAAGATGCGATTAATACACTGCTTGCACCAATTAAGGATTTATTAGAAAACCCGAAAGTTTCAGAGATCATGATTAATGGTCCTAATGAAATTTTTGTGGAACAAAGCGGGCTTGTCTATAGAACAGAAAATAAATTTAGAGGAGAGGAAGAATTACTCTCTGCCTTTAGGGCCGTAGCTCAGTCAGTTGGGCGATCTATTGATGATGACAATCCAAGACTAGATGCAAGACTTCCTAATGGTTCGAGAATTCACGTGGTTTTACCACCCATGGCAAGAAAAGGAACAACCGTTGCCATTCGAAAATTCTCAGAAGAGAAACTTACTCTTAGTGATTTAATTAATTTCGGCTCTCTCTCTAAAGATGGAGCACGGTTTCTTGATATCTGTATTCACCTTGGAAAAAACATTCTTGTATCAGGAGGGACAGGTTCCGGAAAAACCACTATGCTTAACGTTCTAGGAACTAGAATTCCAAATACGCAGAGACTTCTAATTATTGAGGATGCGGCGGAACTTCAGATTCACACTGATCACGTTGTTAATTTTGAAACAAGAAAGACAGATCCTACGAAAGGTTTTCCTGAAGTGACTATTCGAGACCTCGTTATTTCTGCCATGAGACTTCGGCCTGACCGAATCATCGTTGGAGAGGTACGGGGTGAAGAAGCTCTAGACCTTGTCCAAGTTATGGGAACTGGTCACGATGGAAGTATGGGAACGGTTCATGCCAATAACCCTCTAGAAGCTTGTACCCGACTTGAAACTCTTTGTTTGATGGGTGATATAAAGATTCCACCGGATGCGATTCGAAAGATGGTGGGCTCTGCTCTACAGATCGTTGTTCAATGTAGTCGATACCATGATGGAGGAAGAAGAACTTCTCATATCTCTGAGATTCTTGGAGTGGATAATCACGGGAATTATATTGCGAGAGATATTTTTCGATGGGTTCAAACCGGCAAAACTCCTGAAGGGAAGTACATTGGGGAGATGATGCCTTGTAATTATGTTCCTTCGTTTTTTCCAGATATCGTCACGAATAAACTTCCTTTTCCAAAAAGTAAGTTTGTCAGAAAGGACCCTGGCAGCGACAAAGACGCTGCTTAATCTTTGTGTTATTTTCAATTGAAAAAGGGGCGGCTAACACCAACCGCCCCAGTTTTTTAATTAACCAATAAGTTTAAGGGCCGCTTGGTTTCTAACATTTGCTTGAGCGAGTACTGAAGTACCAGCTGCATTAAGAATATTGAACTGAGTATTTTTAGAAGATTCACTTGCATAGTCAGTATCAATGATTCTTGAATTCGACGCACTCAAGTTCTCATTTGAAATTTGTAGATTTTTGATCGTTGAAGTCAATCGATTTTGGATTGAACCTAAGATCGCTCTTTGTCCTGAGATTTGTTGAATGGCGGCATCGAGAGGATTAAGTGAATTCTGTGCTCCTTCTTTTGTCAGAACATTGGCCTCACCAATTTGTAAACTCTCTAGACCTGAATCAATGATGGAAGCATCATAGCTGATTCGATCCTCGTTTTCGACATTAAAGATTCCAATTTGAAAATCATATTTATCACCTTGACCATTAAGAAGCTTCTTACCGTTAAACTCCGTAGAGTTAGAAATTCTTTGAACTTCCGTTTTAAGCTGCTCATATTCAAGGTTTGCAAAAGCTCTTTCTTGATCTCCAACTGTATCTGAAGCAGATTGGATAGAGAGCTCTCTTAATCTAATAAGGATGTTTGCAATTTCGTTAAGCCCACCTTCAGCCGTTTGAATAAGTGAGATACCGTCATTGGCGTTTCTTTCTGCTTGAGTTGTACCTCTGATCTTAGCTCTTAATTTTTCACTAATTGCTAATCCAGCGGCATCATCAGCAGCTTTGGTGATTCTTTTACCAGAAGATAGTCTTGTAAGACTTTCAGCTTGTAGTCGGTTTGTTTCACTCAGTGTTCGTTGTGCAGATTGAGAAACGACGTTTGTGTTAATTCTTAGGCCCATAGTAATACCTCCAGTTTGGTTTTCCATCTGTGGAAGTATTCCTATAGTTCTTTATAGGAGTGGAGCGAACCTTGCTCCGCCTGTGTTAATTTGTTCAACACCCGATTCGGAAGTAATTCACTTTGCTTAATAGATCATAAGATTTCTATCAAATTTTAAGCTTGTCTAGATGTTGATAAAAACAAACTGGTCGGGTAATAAGCTTAAGCCTTCGAATTGAGGAGGGGAGGTATTAGTACCCTTTTTGATTCTTAATGATATGTTCGTACTTATCTACAAGCTCCGTACGCTTATCCTGGTGATCTTCCACAAGAGCAGTCACTTTTGCTTCATTTCGGAGAGATTGAACTTCTTGTCTTTTCTGAAGATTATCTAGATTAAGGTCATATTTACTTCGACTGGTCTCTTGTTTCATTTGATTGATTTTTTCAAGTCGTCCTTTTTCTTTTTCAAAATCAGCAGAGATATGTTCTAGCCTTCTATTAAAGTGCTCATTCATTCTATTCTTTTCTGCAAGAATCGCATCATCAACTCTTTCTTGAATGGTTTCATCTTGTCTTCGAAGAAGGGTTTCTTGTTGAGCCTCCATTCTTTTGAGATTTTCAGAATAGATTCTTTTCATATTCTCAATTTCTCTAGCATGATCTCTTTGATAGTTTTCAATATCTTTGGAGTATTTATAGTCTTTTTCTCGAAGTTGATTTTCATAATCTTATTTATAGGGAGATGACAGATGCCAACATTGAGCAGATCGAAGATGTTACTGTAAGAATTGGCGGTGCGATCAGGACCTATTTTGATTTTGGTGACATCGTGATCCAAACAGCAGCAGAAGTTCCCCAGATAGTTTTTGAGGATGTTCC
>CBDUBC010000027.1:0-28496 GCA_965365285.1 uncultured bacterium | reverse complement strand
TATCTTTAAACTCCCCTAAAAGTCCTACCGATTCTATTTGCTCTTCCCAGTCATACCAGCAGGCCCTTCTAAAGGAAGCGAAGTGCCCAAGTCTTCGTATCCAAGCAAAATGATCTCCGGTAAAAAGATATTTACCTTTCCAAATAAGACAATGACTTCCTTTGGTGTGACCGGGGGTATGAACAATCACTGCATCTTCGATTTCTGTTCTTTTTTCTTTTAAAATCATTTCTGCATCGGAAACCCTCATAGAGTCATGTTCTTGAATGATTCTATTTGCTCCGAAATGCTTCGCAAATTTGTCACAGTCTCCAATATCATCTTGATGAGAGAGAAAAATGTATTTGAGACCTCCCATTGCCTCCATTTTCTGAACTAACTTTTTACTAAAGCGTGGCGAATCAATAAGCCAATTTCCCGATGGATTTTGAATAAAATAAGAATCCGCTCCAAAGGTTTTCCGGTGGTTATAGCCATTAATATAGATATTTCCATCTATTTGAAGAGGAAAGGAGTCTTTAGCCTCTATCAGCAGACTTCTATAATTCGAGATTGATTTAAAACCTATTGCTCCAACGGGACAGCTAAGAAGGGCCCTCGAGCTTTGAAGTTTTTCAAGATCGTTATCAGGTTGTTTTTGAACAAAAGAGTATTCTTCATGGACTCCGAATTGTGCAGGAGAAAACCTTCTGCATGCATCACAATTGATACAAGTATCGTCGACAAAGAGGTCTCCGTCGACATTATCGCTAAGTGTTTTATTTAGATTTGCCATGGAGCGATTATGGCAAAAAATGTCCCCTAATTCCAGCTAAGAGGCTTAGTTTTTGTGACCGATTTCGGTCCACCACTGATTCTATAAAGTTCTGCTTCCATTTTATGATTGAGAATCTGATACTGCTTAGCATTTCTCCGCACCTTATCAAGTTCTTGCTCAAGGCTTTCAGCAAAAAGTTTAGCCTTTTGAAGCTCTTTTTGTAGCTTCTCTTTCTCAGCTAGAGTCTGCTTAAGCTTATCTTGGAGACTTGTAACTAGTGCATTTTGATTTTGAAGAATTGCCTTTTTCTCAGTTTCCCAATTATCTTGATCAAAATATCGTTGATTTTCTAGCTCTTTAATTTTTTCTTCAAGGTCATCAATTTGGACATCATAGATCTTTTTCATTTGATTAAGATCAGTTTCTTTTTCCTGAAGAATTCGAATCATATCTCTTTGATCATTTTGATAAGCATTGAGCTTATGATTAAGCTCTTTGATTTCAGCAAGGTTTTCAGCATCCTTAATCTTAAGATCCTCTATATAAGGTTTTGATTTTTTAAGAAGAGATAATGTTCTTTCAAGTTCCTTACTTTTTTTATCGATATTTTGTTTTAGACCATCGATAATATAAATAGAAGTTTCTTCATCTTGATGAAGATTTCGAATAATCTCTTCTTGCTCCGTTAATCGAGCAGTTAAAGATGTATTTTCTTCTTTAAGCTCGTTAAGAGTTTTTACATCCTCTTCATTTTTGGAACTCATTTCATCGAACTGAGTCTTAAGTTGATCGATCTCGGCTTGTCTTACATCCCATATGGCCTTTAGTAATCCATCACGATCTTTGTCTTTGAGAAGTTCAAATACAGATCGGTTATGTTCCATCATTTGAGAAAAGCTTTCATAAATCTTGACCATTTTACTCTCCGGCAAAAGAAGTTCTTATGATAATTATAAGCGTGGACTGGAAATTTTGCTAGAAAAGCGAGTGAGTTTTTTAAAAAGTAAAGGGGGCGGTTATGCCCCCTTCGATTAGTGACAACGTCTCCACTGAAGATGATATACCAAGCCAGCATCCATATCGATTGAATCTATCGCTGCCAAGGCTTCTTTTCTCGACCTTAAGAGAAGACTTGTGTTAACCCTTAGATTGACGTCCTGGCCACATTTCGACCATACAATAGAGCTAATTCCTAGCTTAGCAGAAAGTAAAAAGTCTCTTTCAAGCCCTCCAAAAAAGGTTTTCTTGAGGATTGGACCTGTTTGACCCGCAAAAAAGTACTCTGACTGAACTCTCGCGAAGGATCCACGTGGTAATGAAACAAAGCCTCTATAATCAACATCAATAATAGAAACACTAAACCCTTGAGGCACATGAACTGGAATAGCGAGATTACAGGATTTTCGGTCAATCGTTTTTCGTCCTCCGGCCTGGGCCAGAAAACTATCAAAAATGATACTCAAGGATTTTGCATCCGGCGAGAGAGTGACTGATGCACTTCCTGCTGGACAACCATTTCCTCCATAGCCTGGCATTCCTAATGCCACGTCATCTGCATAAACAGCAAATGATAAAAGTAAAAGGATTAAGAAAAATCTTGCTCCTTGGTTAAAAATCTTTTCCATGCTCTTCCTCCTCGGACTCCATTCGTTTGGAATCTCTTCTTTATGGTGAGCTATCAAATAGCGGTTTTTAAATAAGGAGATCTAAAACTGCGCCATGTGGACAAAATTCTATACAAGTTAGCCACCTGGAGTCCTTTTCTAGACCTAATCCTCACAAAGAGTGTCGATCAGCGTAAAACTAAAGCGAGGAAAGAGGAGAAATTATGAAATTATTTAAATTATTAGTTTTAGGGTCCATGATGAGTTCACCACTCATGGCAGACTCCCAGTTTCGGTTTAAAGATATCAACCTTATGGGAGAGGGTTGCCCCCAGGGTACGTTTTCAGTTGTAGAGAGCCCCGATGAGCAAACCGTCTCCATTATCTTTGATCAGTTTTCCGTTGAAGTTCCCAACGGTCACCGACTAGTTGATAGTAAAGGATGTAACATCCATATATCAACTATTCTTAAAGATGATGAACGAGTTGATGCAGTTGATATTAGTGTGGATTACAGAGGATTTGTATCTGTAGAGGGAGCAGCTACAGCGCAGCTTCAAACTCACCTACTCAGTTGGGAAGGCCCACAAAGAGGTCGTCTCAATAAAAGAACCCTTGCCATTAATGAACGATGGAGCGCAGGAGTTATGGACGATTGGTTCATCAATAAAACATCAACTGTAAAAGTGAATAGTAACTGTGCTCGAAAAGGCGATGATATTGCTGAATTCAGGCTTAAAAACACACTTATGGCCGCTATTCCATCTAGAGGTAATACTCGAGGAAGTCTAGCATTACTCACCTTTGATAGCTCAGATTTAAAAGGAGAATTTAAACTAAAACTAAAAACCAAGACATGTAAAAATAATGGTCCTCGAATGGACCGAAGAAATTCAAGACCAAGACCTACAATGTCTCGTGGAGGAAGAGATTTCTCCCAACCAAGACCTCGATTTTCTCCATCGAGATTTTATAGAAGGTGGTTTTAGGGTCAACATGACCCTAAAACCTTTAAATTTTATTACATCTAACCATATTTTGAGCATTTAGAAATTTTTGATCTGGGCGAATTTAAAAAATATTTTTAAATAGATAGTAGAGACCACTAAGGAGATGGGACCCATGACAGTATGTGGACAGCTTAAAGAAATGGTTAATGCTTATTTAGAAATACACCCCAATGTTAGCCTCAATGGGATTGCAAAGAAATCAGGAGTAGGTGCAACAACAATCAGGAGGATCATGAGCGACTCAATTAAAAATGAGCCTGCCCCTCATACGATCCTTAATCTGGTTAGTGTTTTAACTAAAGAGAAAAGACTTTTTGCAATCATCGAGAAGGCCCAAGGCCCTCTTAAAAAAGTGCTTGAGGATACGTTTGGTGTTTATGTTACAGAGTCTATGCCTCATGCAAGAGTAAATGAACTCGATAATGTTCTCGCAAACCCGCAGCTTTTTATCGTTTATAAACTAGCGGCTAATCGAGTGGGAACATCTCGAGAGGAGATATTAGAAAACTTTGGCTCACAGGGAGAACGCCATATACAGACCCTATTCGAAAAAGATCTTATCTGCGAAAAAGATGGGAAAATCCATGCAATTCATAAAGATTTTGCACTAGATCCAGATGTTCTTTTAAGAAATATACCTGAGCTTTTAAAGTTCTATAAGTCACAAGAGGTTGATCAAGGAAATAACTTTTTATTTTCCATGTCAGAATCTCTAAGTGGAGAAGCGATCCAAAAAATAAAGGAAATACAAAAAGAGGCGCTAAAAAAAATATATAATATTGTGAAGTCGCCATATTATGAGGGAGATATCCCGTTCTTTTTAGTTTCTTGCCAAGATACTATGAAAGCACACTCGGCAAATGGAGTTTATAAATGAAATTTTTAATAGTTACTTTTTTAATACTAAGTTCTGGTCTTTTACAGGCACGTGGAATTCATGCGGTCCTTGATCGTTACGATACAAGTGTCGAAGATCTAGGTTATCAGGGTTATAAAGTTCTTGACGGGGAATGGACCTGGGTTGGCAAAAAATTGGATGTCGATAAGCTCAGAATGATCCTAACCAAAAAAGAATTGGTAAAGATGGAAGATGTGGTTGAGTTGGAATTTAAGAGCGAGCAAGATCGTTTTATTGAAAATATTAAGGCCCTTAAATTAAGAAATAAAACAATTTCAAATAAGGCATTCGAGGCGGTTATTATTAAATAATCAATTAATATCGGAGAAGAATTCCTTGGAGATCTTTTTAATTTTTAATTGGAGCTCTGAGGATATTCCTCTCTTTTTGTTTTCTTCCAGCTCTTTTTTCTTCTGATTTCTTTTTACTTTATCTTCTTCGGTAAGAGCATGCTTTTTGAAGTCTTTCGCTATGGTTTTCTTTTTAGATGGACGAGCGGTGACAAGATCTAGAAGATCTTCTTCTTTTTCAAAGTCTTTCCAAGGTCTCTTCTTGGAGACCTCTTTTTCATCAGAAGAGCTTTTCTTATTAGAAAAGGTTTTCTTTTGTTTGTTAATATCGTCTAGATTAAGGGCCATAAGCGTTAATTTATATTATAATGGTCTAAATTTTAAAGGAGAAGAGAGATCATATCAAGTGTTATCAATGTTTATGATCATTTATGGGATCTTATTCAAGATCATAAACGAAATATCCAGACAACCCAATACCTTGACCTTACCCATATAGAGACGAGGTCCGAGAGTCTCATTCACGCAAAGCCTTGTCAGTCCACTCGATACAGACTCCTTGATGTAATCTTTAAAAAAAAGCTCAAGATTTCTCATTCAGAATATAATTTTATTGATATTGGTTGTGGATTAGGGAGGGTTTTGGTTTACGCAAATGAACTCTCCTTTAAAACGCTGATCGGTGTTGACATAGGGTCTAATATAATTGAGCTCGCTAAAAAGAATACCAGACATATTAGGGCACAGCTTTATTGTATGGATGCATTAAGCTTTGAACCTCCATCAGGAAAAAATTTATATTTCCTCTATAATCCATTTGATTCCTATATTCTTAAGACCTTTTTGGAGTCGAACAAAATCACCAATCAAGACCTTTTTGTTTACGTAAATCCTCTTCGTGGCTTCGTTTTTGAGATGATGGGTTTTTATAAACAAGAGCTTCATTACTCAAAAAATCACAATCGAATCGTTCATCTCTACTCGCTTCGTTAGGCAAAATCTTCCTACCAAGGGAAAATATCTCCATGATTCAAAGCATCATTCTTTAAGGTACAATAAAGAGGGTGTTGTTATATTTGACTAAAAATTAGGACCACTTTTATGGATGTACAAAATTACAATGTAGCTCTTGCGCGAAATAGAAAAAATTATCAAGACAATCTTGATGAAGCAAAGGCCAATCACAGAAAAGAGATCAATGAACAAAAAATTAAATCAGAGTCCAATTATGAAGAGCTCAAGCAAGAAAAAATTCGTCAGAATAGAGACCTTCAAAAAGACTATATTGTTAAGTTAAGCGATGATCAAAAAAGACAACATCAGGAACTTGATAAGCAAACCAATATTCTCACAGACCAATTAAAAGAAAAGCAATTCAATCACAGTAAAGACCAACAAATTGCAACAGCAGCTCATCGAAGAGAGCTTCAAAAAGTTCGTAATGCTTATGAGCAAACTCAAGACACCGTTCCCGCGGTAAAACTTCAGCAAGTTAATAGAAACCTTGAGACAAAGGAAAAATTTTACAACCAAAAGATTGAAGAAATTAATGAGAAAAATTCCGTTGCCGTCGAACAACTACAAAAAGATCTTGCGGTAGAAAAAGAACAAATAGTTAGGAGTACAGATAAGCAACTTGAAGAACAGGCCGTTAATCTTCAAAATGCCTATGGTCAAAAGACCGAAGATATCATTGAAAACTATGAAAGCAGGCTTCGTGCAAAGGACAATCAGATTGAGACTCTCCTCTTTAGGATGAACACCATGGGTAAAAAACTTAGTGAAAAGTTTACAAAAGAGCTTAGTGAAAAGCTAAAGCTTAAAGATGAAATACTTGATCGAGAAAGAAGTGAAATGAAAAAAACTATCCAAGAAAGAGATGTCATAAACCAAGTCAAGCTCAATGATCAGAGAAGAGAATTCGAGGCCCAGCTTCATGAAATCAGCATGAGACACCAAAAACAAGTTGATGACATCATTAATCGATATAATGCTGAAATTGAGACCATTAACAAAAATAATAAAGAAGAATATGACACTAAAGTTAGAGAGCTCACAACGATAAATCGAAATCAAAAGCTCTCTCATCAACTAGAAATTGATGCTACTAAAGAGTATTACGATCATAGACTTCGAACTCTACAAACACGACTTGATGAGCAAAAAGCAGATAGCGTTGGAGTTCGAGTTGTCTCTAAATAGTCTAATGTAGTATTTGACCAAGAAACTCTTTAGTTCTTTCATGCTTTGGATTGCTAAAAAATTCTTCAGGGTTATTTTCTTCAACAATCATTCCTGCATCCATAAAGATAACTCGATCAGCAACTGATTTAGCAAAGCCCATTTCATGAGTCACACAGAGCATCGTCATTCCCTCCTCTGCAAGAGACATCATGACATCAAGAACTTCTTTGACCATTTCAGGATCAAGGGCCGAGGTGGGCTCATCAAAGAGCATAATCTTAGGTTTCATGCAGAGAGAACGAGCAATCGCCACCCTTTGTTGTTGCCCTCCAGAGAGTTGCCCAGGATACTTATGGGCCTGCTCTGAGATTTGAACACGATCGAGATAGTGCATAGCTAAATCCACGGCTTCTTTTTTATTCATCTTTCTTACCCACCTTGGGGCAAGAGTGAGATTTTCAAGAATAGTAAGATGAGGGAAAAGGTTAAAATGCTGAAATACCATTCCGACTTCTCTGCGAACTGTTTCAAGATTTTTAACATCATCAGAAAGCTCTATCCCATCGACATTAATGATTCCTTTTTGATGAACCTCAAGACGATTAATACAACGAATAAGAGTCGATTTACCGGATCCAGAAGGTCCACAGATAACAATCTTTTCCGACTTTGAAACATTGAGATTCACATCCTTTAAGACATGAAACTGACCATACCATTTATTTAAATCTTGAATTTTAATAATAGGATCTGCCATTTTTAATGCTCCTGTCTTGATTTAATGTCAGCTTCAAGCCGTTGACTGAACCGCGACATCGAATAACAAAATATAAAATAGATACAGGCAACAAATACGTAGGCCTCAAGAGTAAAACCTAGCCAATTAGGGTCCTGTAATGAGGATTTGGTTGTGTACATAAGATCAAATAAGGCAATAATAATCACTAAGGAAGTATCTTTAAACATTCCAATAGCGGTATTAACGGTTGGTGGAATTACAAGTCTTAAGGCCTGAGGTAAAATAATTTTAATCATAGACTGCCAGTAATTAAGCCCTAGGGCCTGAGCAGCTTCAAATTGTCCTTTTGGAATAGCCTGAAGTCCTCCACGCACAACTTCTGCCATGTAAGCCGAAATAAACATAATGATGGCAACTTGTGCCCTTAGGATTTTATTGAAAACAAGACCTTCCGGAAGAAAGAGAGGAAACATTACGGAAGACATAAATAAAACAGAAATGAGGGGAACACCTCGAATAATTTCAATATAAATCACACTAAAAGATTTGATAATTGGCATCTCCGATCTTCTTCCTAGTGCCAGAAATATTCCGAGTGGGTAGCTAAAAATCAACCCAACCGTGGCCAACATTAAAGTAAGTGGTAAACCACCCCATTGTTCAGAGTCCACTGCCTGGAAACCAAACACTCCGCCTTTCATTAAAAGAGCGAAAATAAAAAAGCTGATCAGCCATGAATAAACGAGCTTTTTCCCCCAGAAACGTTGTTGAGTCGTGGCAAAGAGAAGAGTGCAAAAAAGAAGAACACAAAAAATAGGACGCCACAGGATTTCTCGAGGAAAGAAACCAAACAGAATAAAGGTAAATTTTTCTTTTAAAAAGACAAGGCATGCCCCTTCAGCTTGTCGGCATGTTTGAGAGGTTCCATTCCAAACACTATCGATAACAAGCCATTCAATCAGACCATATCCAAACTTAACAATAAGAAGAAGACAAACAATTGAGATGATGGAATTCACCCAACCATTAAACAGATTCTTTTTTAACCATTCTATTGATGAAGTCATCTCTCTACCAACGCTATTTTTTTGTTATACCAATTCATAAAAAGAGAGGAGATTAAGCTAAAACTTAAATAAACTATAATGATTAAAGATATGAGCTCTATCGCCTGACCTGTTTGGTTAAGTGCAGTATTAGATACGTTCAAAAAATCAGGATAAGCAATTGCTACAGCAAGAGAGCTATTCTTTGTAAGATTAAGAACCTGGGAAGTTAGCGGAGGTATAATCACTCTTAGCGCCTGAGGAAGAACGACTAGGCTTAAAGTCAGATTTGGTTTTAAACCAAGAGCTTTAGCAGCTTCAATTTGCCCCTTGTCTACCGAGTTAATTCCCGACCGGACAATTTCTGCATTAAAAGCAGAGGTATAAAGAACAAGTCCTACGAGTAAAGAAGTAAATTCAGGACTAATTGTCATTCCACCAGAAAAGTTAAAACCAGAGAGCTCAGGGATATTCCAGGTAAGGGGAAATCCAAAAAGTGCCCATATGATAATGGGAGGAAGAAATATAAACCCTAGGGAAGGAAGAAGTCGCCCTTTCATCTCACCAGTAAGTTCAAAAAGACGATTACATCGCTTCACCCAATAGATGGAGGCAAATAAACCAAATAGATGGGCAATTATAATCCATTTGTTAGCGACGTGTTCTGATATGGCGGGAAAGACAACACCCCTATTAGAGAGATAAACTCCATAGATAGGATTAAGGGCTTGCCTAACACTTGGAAAAACATCAACAAAAATGGCATAGACAAAGTAAAGTTGTAACAAAAGAGGTATATTTCTTATGACTTCAACATAGATTTTAGAAATCTTTGCCAATAACCAGTTTGGTGAGAGCCTCATGATCCCAATAAAGACACCTAAAAGAATGGCAAAAATATTTCCAATAAAACTTACCTTGATGGTATTGAGTGCTCCAACTACTAGGGCCTTTAGATAAGTATCTCTAGAGCTGTAGTCTATGAGAGATTCTGCAATTTCATAACCTGCCTCTTTTGCAAAAAAATCAAATCCAGTGGCGATATTTTGCTTTTCTAGGTTTAGTCTGACATTAGAATAAAGATAATTTCCAATAGAAAATAATATCGTAATGGCCAAAATCTGGATGATAATGGCCCTTTTTTGAGCATCTCGAAGCAGCGAACTAAACAAAATGAACCCTTATTTGAAAGGAGGTGAATAGTGAAGGCCTCCATTTTTCCAGGAAGCATTTAACCCTCTTTCAAGTTTCAGTGGACTATCTTTTCCAACATTTCGATCGAAAATTTCAGCATAGTTACCAACAGATTTAATGATGTTATAAGACCATTTTTCATCAAGCCCAAGAGCGGCTCCATTACCAGGATTAGTTCCTAAAAATCTTGTTACTTTTGGATCTGTTGATTTCATAAAAGTATCAATATTTTTTGAGGTAAGACCTAGCTCCTCTCCTTCAAAAAGAGCAAATACAGAGTAAGTGACGACATCAAACCATTGATCATCACCGTGACGGACAACTGGTCCAAGTGGCTCTTTAGAAATGATTTCAGGAAGAATGATATAGTCATCAGGATTTTTAACTTTTGATCTTTCTGAAGCTAGCCCTGAAGAGTCAGTAGAATAAACATCACATCGTCCCTTAATAAAAGCCTGAGTGACTTCATCATTACTCTCAAATACGACAGGTTTAAATTTCATTTTGTTTGCTCTAAAGAAATCAGCAACATTAAGTTCGGTGGTCGTCCCTTGCTGAGTGCAAACAGATGCTCCACTAAGTTCGTGAACACTTTTAATTCCGTCTTTTTTTCGAACCATAAAACCTTGTCCATCGTAATAAGTAATAGGGGCAAAGTTCAATCCCAGAGAAGTATCTCTTGATAAAGTTCTAGTCGTGACTCTCGAAAGGATATCAACTTCACCCGATTGAAGGGCCACAAACCTTTGTTGAGCAGATAAAGGTGTAAATTTTACTTTTTTAGGGTCTCCAAAAATAGCAGCCGCGACAGCTCGACAAACATCAACATCAAGCCCTTCCCACTCCCCTTTACTATCAATGGAACTAAAACCAGCTAGACCAGCACTAACACCACACCGCACAAAACCTTTAGCTTTCACACTGTCTAGAGTTGTTTTGGTGTTTCCTTTTATCTTAGCTTGGATATTTAAGGAGATGGAGAATAGCGTCAATGAAGCGAGCAATAAATTTTTCATCGTAAATCCTAGTAAGTATTTGAATTAGTTCAGTCTAAAGACAATTACTAGAATCGTAAACCTTTCGTCTAATTTGACCAATGTCATGGTATTTCCTGACTTTTTTTGTATTTTCTGCTAATAAAAGGACGTAATAAAAAACCAAAGGAGCGATCTATGAAGGTCAACATTTCATTTAGACATATGGACTCTAGCCCAGCTGTTGAAGAGAAGATTAACGAAAAATGTGCAAGATTAAACAAGTTCTTTAGTGGCGAGATTTCAATCGATTGGATTTGTTCTGTTGAGAAAGATAACCACGTTTCTGAGGTCAACGCTAAAGTCGCTCACCATAACTTCCACGCTCATGCAGTGATGGACAATATGTATAAAACTATTGATGATGCTGTAGAAAAACTAGAGCGACAAATGGAAAAAGAAGATAGCAAGCAAAAGGAAAAAATCCACAGATAATTCCTGAGTGTTCCACTTGCCTGTGCTGAATTTGTTTCCTCTGATACATCATGATTTTTAATAACTGATAAAATAAGATGATTAGAGGAAACAAATGATTAAATATTTTATCCTACTATTCGTCTCTTTAAATTTGATGGCAAATGAGCAGGACTACTCGTTTTTCTATGACCATTTCCCCTCAATGGAACAAGACGATCCTTTTGAAATGCTCTCACCTGTAGAGCCTTATAATTGGCAAACTTGGTATAAAGATTTTTTTGCTCACGATGAAAAAGGAATCCTTTTAAGAGTTAAAAACCAGATTCTTTCTTGGCAGGAACAAGAAAAGTATGTCAAGCAGTGGAATCTTGAATCTACTGGACAAATTCCCTTACCTACTGAAAAAGAAAAAAGAAAATTTATATTTCGTCACCTTCTTAAATATGGTGACTACAAACTCTCAAGAGCAGCAAGGGAGTCTGAGGAAGATTCGACAATCAAAAAAGTTGCCGAGTTGAGAGAAACTCTAAAGCCGAGTGGTACTATTAATATCGTCCCTGACTTTAAATTACGATTAAATGCACGTTTACTTGAAGGCTTTGTGACAGCTCGACTCCAAAATCCCTTTTTTGAAAATGAACTTTATATCGACGCCAGAGGACATATAAACCTCTTTGCCTCTAAAGATTTTGAGATTTTAGAAACAAGCTTAATCTATGAATTTAAAGAAAAAAAATGGATGTTTAAAATTAATAAAAATCTTTTACCCAATCTTAACGCCAGTTTAATTTCTACTCAACCCAAGGACCAATTATTATTTTCAAATGAATCGGACCAGATGATTCAATTTTTATACAATTATATTTACTAACTATGCTTGAGCGAATATTACAATTTTTACATACATTAGATAATGATTGGATTTACTTCTTTTCTGCTATTTTTTCTTTTCTTGAGAATCTGATCCCTCCCCTTCCAAGCGATGTTGTGGTCGCCTTTTGTAGCTTTCTACTTAAAAAGAAGTCCCACTATGATATCGCTCTTCTTCTCATCATAAATACATTTATGAGTACAATAGGTTTTTGGACACTTTTTCATATTGGAGTAAAGCTTCGAAAAAAAGTGCTTCAACTCAAATTTTTTCATGAAAAGCATCTTGAAAAGTCTCATCAGTGGTTTAAAAAAATGGGATACAACCTTATTCTTGTGAATCGCTTTTTTCCAGGCATTCGGTCCGTCATAGGTTTATACGCGGGCATCATGGAATTAGATAAAAAGAAATTATATCTCTACTCTTTTTTATGTGCACTAGTTTGGAATATTGGTTTGATCACACTCGGGCAAGTTCTTGCTCATAATAAGGAACATTTTATTCAAAACATTGGACGATTTACTCTAGGTGGCATAGCTATTGGTATACTATGGGTCATTATCTTAAACTATATAAGAAATAAAAATGAAAATAAAAATTCTAAGCTTTAATATTCATAAAGGGCTTTCACCATTTAATAAGGCCTTCACTCTCGAAGATATCAAGTCCGTTATTATTGAAGCCGATCCCGATATTGTTTTTCTTCAAGAAGTCACTGGTGAAAATATCAAGCATGAAAAAAAGTTTAATAATTGGCCTACTGAAAAGCATTATGAGTTTTTAGCTGATACCATTTGGACTTATTACTCTTATGCTCATAATGCGATCTATCCTCATGGACATCACGGTAACCTAATACTCTCAAAATTTCCAATCACGGAATGGCAGAATTTTGATATTTCAACGAATTTAATGGAAAAAAGAGGGCTTCTCAAGGCGATGATTACCCTCCCTCGAGAAAACCAAAAAGATCTAAGACTCTGTGTTTATAATACTCATTTAAATCTCACTCAAATCGGACGAAACAAACAATTTAAAAAAATTAAAGAAGAGATCAATTCACTTATTGAGCCTGATCTCCCTCTGATCATGGCCGGTGATTTTAATGATTGGAATTCCAAGGCCGTCCAATACTTTGAAAAAGAACTTCAAATTAGAGAAGCCTTTAACGAAATTCATGGAGAGGTTCCAAAGACCTTTCCATCTCCTTTTCCCGTGATTTCACTAGATCGTATTTTTTACAGAAATATCGATATCAAAGAATGCTCTTTACTTGAAACAGATAAGGCCAAGAGTATGTCGGATCATCTAGGAATCATCGCCACTTTTGAAATTAAAGAATAGGCGAAAGAACTCGAGCAAGACCGTTTCGCACGCGAATAAAAATAGAGAGGCGATCCATCATTTCCATTGTTATTTTATGGGACCCTCTCTTTTTTTCCTCAAATATGTCATCAAGTTTTGTGGCAAGATCACGGTCATAACATTCCACATTAAATTCAAAATTAAGTCTAATACTTCGAGGATCCAAATTGGTAGACCCTATTAGAGACCACATTTCATCTACTATAATCATCTTGGTGTGATCAAATGGAGGTGTTGACTCATACACCTCAGCTCCTTCTCGAATCAATTGCCTGATATCTGGGTAAGAGGCCCATTTAACGAGTGAAATATTATTTTTTTCGGGAAGAATGATTTCAACTCTTACCCCTCTATAAACGGCAATATTAATGGCCGATTTTAAAGTAGCATCTGGTAAAAAATAGGGTGTGATAATCTTTATGGAGTGTTTAGCCTGAGAAAGAATACCTAAAAGAGTAAGTTGAATTTTTTCAAAGTACTCATCAGGACCATCTACAATACCTCGACCAAGCAACTCGCCACGTGGTTGCAATTGGGGATACCATTTTTTTCCTAGTTTTTCTTTTTTTGTAAAATACCAGTCTTCAGCAAAGGCTTGAGTAAACTGTCTCACAAGAGGTCCTTCAAACTTAAAGTGGATATCTTTATGATAATTTTCAGCTTCTCTACTCTTAATTTTTTTATCAGAGATATTCATTCCACCTGTAAATCCTACTTCTCCATCAATCACTAAAATCTTTCGGTGATTTCTCATATTAATGGAAGTAAAAAGCCACGGAAATTGAATAGGAAGAAATTTAGCATGAGTGATTTTTGCCTTTCGTAGCTCACCAAAAATAGTGGGAAAGGAATATTTGGAGCCCGTCGCATCGATTAAAACACGAATATCTACGCCCCTATCATTGGCAGCTTTTAGACGCTTTACAAACTCTATTCCAATTTCATCTTTGTTAAAAATATAACTCGAAAGAATAATTGTTCTTTTGGCCTGTTCGATTCCTTCAAGCATTTTGGGGTAAGCTTCTTCTCCCCCATTATAAAGCTCTACACTGTTACCAGGCACAAGCGGTTGTGGGTTTACTCGACTTCCAAAATTCACCATTCTTAGGAGATGATCAGGAATTCCCACGAGATCCTCATCTTCACAAAGAGGAGATCCTCTTGGTGGTTCATCCTCGACAATATTTTTAAGATACTTTGCTCTACGAGAAATTCTATTTACTCCAAATATGGAATAGAAAAAAGCACCTAATAGTGGAGAAAACCAAATTAGAGCAACCCATAAAACAACCGATCTATAATTTCTTTTGAAAAGAACAGCGTGTATACTTGTAGCAATGGCCAGCAGTAAATAAGCTGGCCACAATACTCCTGTAGTTTCATAAAATGGAATTTCCATCATTTTATTCTAACTCTAAAAGAATTAGATAGGAAAAGGATTCCTTAAGAGTTTGTTTCGCCAGGACATGGAATATTCTCTTTTTCAAGGTAGAAAATTGATTCTGTAACATGTCGAAGCTGAGAATATGGTACCCAAATTCCTATTTCATTACCCTTTTCATCTTTTTGGCACTCCCAGCTATATTTGCAATAGTTACCCCAGGAGTTCTGAATAAGAAACTGACAGCTCTTTTGACGAACCCTTTTACCTATAATTACCGATTGATGAATATCTCTTTTATCTTTGACCACCTGACGATAATTCTTTGCGGTAAGAAATCTTGAATAATAGTTTAGAACCGTTGGTTCATTGTTTTTAAGCTTATTGGTAATAATTTTAAAAAAATCTAGAGACTGATCGTTTCTGACACTACACACTTTATAATCTTTCATAACTTCAGGACTTAGTTCTCTATATTTATTTCCAGGAATCTGGCATTTATAAAAAACTTTTGAAAAATAAGGGAGAAAAGATTTTTTATTTTTATCTTTGATATAGGGACGCATAGCTTGCCAAATCTTTGGTAAATCAGCGTTGTTAATAAAATTTAAAAGGGCATTTGCTCCCCTCTTTGATTTTGGTTGTTTATTAGCGTAAAGGTCTTTCATTATGGTATTAAATTCATCTTTATTTTTATCACATGCTTTCTGGTTTATTCCCTGTCTTGTTTTTCTACAAGATCTTGAAACCGCAACCCCACTTCTCGTAAGTTTTGCCTTATAAGAATCGTCAAGAGTGTCACCAAACATCCAGGCACTAAAAACATAAAATTCCTGGACGGTGTAAGAACGTCCTTCTACTGTGTATGGCTCAAGGGATTTTCTCATGACGTCTTCCCTGCAGACCCCTTCAAGACCTCTCGCGATTACATCAAGAGCCAATTCCCCAGAACCATCTTCAAGGTTAATTGGTTCTTTTCCTCTTTGGGCCTTTTCCGACAATTTAGCCAAATAACCAATCCAATGCGGATCGGATAGTCCAATTCTTTTGGTCATCTTGAGGCCTCCTAGAGTAGGAGTTCCCTTCGCATCTGGCTTATCAAGGCCTATGATTTGTGTTGGTTTTGGTATTTTCCATGCTCTCCATATATCAAGGTAGCTTGAAACAGCATAAGAACCGCACATTCTTACTGGACCTTGATTAAGAACAGGAACGTCTAAACGAACGACCCATTGCTTTCTTGCTAAATTTGTTTTTTGTTTACAATTTTGAAGTTCCTCTGAAGAGGAGGGATCATACTGATATCTAGGTCCTCCCACTTTAGATCCCCCGGCTAAAGATATTGAGGTCTGAAAAAGAAGACAAATAACAAAAGTTTTACCAAACATCACAGCTCCAATCATATTTAAAGTTCATTTCATTGTAGCTGATATTAAAAAAGATTAAAGGGGATTAAGGCCCTCTCTTACAAGGGCCCCCTAGGTGTTATTTGAGGACAAGAACAGGGCATTTTGCAAATTGACAAAGATGCTCAGCAAAAGAGCTGTGAAAAAAACCAGTGATCCCATGCTTTCCTTCAGTTGGAACCATGACCAAATCACTCTCTCTTTCCTCCAAAAAATCGATCATTGCTTTCTTTGGATCAGCGTCAAAAAGACAAAAGCAGTTCAATGTGAGGTTAGGATTATTTCCAAAAAGCTCTTCTCCAAATCTTTTTAGCATACTTAAAAACTGCTCTTTTATTTTTGGTGTACTCTCTTCATCTGGATAAGTATACGCTGAAAATTCATTAATGAAGTTTCTAATTTCAAAAATATGAACCAGGTTTACTGTTCCTGATTCAATATTATTTTCCTTAAAAAACTTCTTATAACTATCAAAGCAAAAATTTTCTGGAATAACTGGAAGAGTAATATTTTTAAATTTCATATGGCCTCCGTATATAAATTAGTTCTTTTACCTATTCTTAGATATGATCTAGATCAATTGAAAAGAGTTTCTAGCTCACTAAGATTCTTTTTGACTTTAGTCTTAAAAATGGCCGGATTATATTTAAGCACACTCCGTCTAAGCTTATCAGATTCAATCTCTTTATTTTGAATTCCTTGCACAAAATGAATGATCTGTTCAGCGCTCTTTTCCTTAAGCCAAAATACACAATCTTTTTCCATTTGATGTTGATGGTCTTCATTTATTAAAACAGCGGCAGGTCTTCCTGCTGCTAGAGTTCTTACGGCCAGGCTTGGGAGAATAGAGTGAGAAAAATCTACTGCTCCGAGGGAAGAGGCCAGTAATGGGGCCAAGTCTCCTGAGCATTTTTGACCATAGAAATAGCGCTCATTAGCAATAGCTTCTTTAGCCTTTTCTAGATGAGCATCATGACCCACAAAAAGAAATTTTATCTTTATTGCTGTAAGCTTCTTATGAAAATCAATCGCCATTTCAGACGTAATACCTTCCGTTGAAATTAGTAATAGGTCATGAGTCCAATGAGAAGACGGGATTAGTGGATAGTCATCAAGGTTAAAAAATGGTCGAACAAGCTTAATTTTCTTATGAGGAAGTCGTTTTTTACACTTTTCCTCTAAACTTTCTCTTGCAACCCAGATTTCATCTGCTTGAGATAATCCTTTAAGGGCCCACCCTTCTAAATAGCCTTTAAATAGCTTTTGCATCCAATTAAGAGATTCAAATTCAAATGGCCACTGTAGAAGATAGGTTATTTGTTTGGTATCCTTACACTTTTGGATCGACTGAGAGAATCCAGTACTTATATTAAAAATAAGATCAAAGTTGCAGGGAACGGCAAAGTTCTTTTGAGTCGAGGGAAGAAGGTAGCGGTACTTATTAAACCCATCTAGCCCTTTTACTTTGTGAGTAAGAAAGGTGGAGTGAATTTTGTGATGTTCAATATCGCCTAAGATCTTACCTGCATTATGAGCAAAGGTATAAATTTCCGCCTTAGGATAGAGTCCTAAGATGGCCTCAATATAGGCCGTCATTTCCATTCGCTGAATGAGGTGATCACAGGTAAGAGCTATCTTCATAAGCTTGGAGGATGAATCTCCCCTTTTCTTTTTTGAGCAGCTAGGTCTCTAAAATAAGCAGCTGTTTTATGGATTCCATCCTTGAAGCTTACCTTTGGTTTATAGGCCGAGACTTTTTGAAGCTTAGATAGGCTTGGTCTTCTTCTTTTAGGGTCATCTTCCATAATGGGAAGATATTTAATTCGAGAAATAGATCCTAAAAATGTAATGATTTCTTCAGCACATTCTTTGATTGTATATTCATCTGGATTCCCAACATTAAAAGGAGTTGGATCGTCACTAAACATAACATTGTGAATTGCTTCCACAAGATCAGTTACGTAACAAAAAGATCTCGTTTGAGAGCCATCCCCGTAAACTGTAATATCTTGTCCATTTAGTGCCTGATTAATAAAGTTTGGAATAACCCTCCCATCGTCTGGTCGCATCCCAGGTCCATAGGTATTAAAGATTCGAATGATTCTAGTATCGACACCGTATTTTCGGTGATAACTCATGGTAAGAGCTTCAGCGTATCTTTTGGCCTCATCATAACAGGACCGTGGCCCAATGGTATTTACGTTTCCAAAGTAATCCTCAGTTTGAGGATGTATTTCAGGATCTCCATAAACTTCAGAAGTGGAAGCCTCCAGAAATCTTGCACCCTTTTCTTTGGCCAAATGAAGAAGATTAAGAGTCCCTTCACTATTCACTCTCATAATTTCGAGAGGAATTTTTTCAAAGTCGATAGGAGAAGCCGGGGAAGCTAGGGAAAAAATATAATCAATCTTTTCGTTTTTAAAATCAGGAAGATTTTCATAAACATTGGCCTCATGAAATTCAAAATTCTTGTAGGGATAAAGCTTTTCAAGATTCGACCGGCTTCCTGTAATGAAGTTATCTACTCCTATTACCCGAGCTCCAAGCTTCAAATAAAACTCAGATAAGGTGTGAGGAATAAACCCTGCCGCTCCAGCTACTAAAATAGTTTTACCCTCAAGTGAGGTTGGAAGCTCTATCATTTTGCTCTGCATACAATCCCTTTCCCTAGACGGTGAATAACTTATATCAAAAAGTTGTTTTATGCCACATATAACCAACCCCTCAAGTCAATTTTGCATAGCAACATCAGCTTAATTTAAGGGCTAATTCTCCGATATTATAGAATATGACAAAACAAATTGATAACCAATTCAAGCTTCTTCTAAGTGCCCTAATTCAAAATAATACAAATAGAGCATTTCAAGACATTGATTCTGAATTTTTTTCCATGATTTCGCCTGCCAAAGTCTTGGAACTCTTCACAACTGTTTCTTTTAATCAAAATCTTGAAGCTCTTAAGAGCCTCGTTGACTTGGGTGTTCTCGATATGATTGATTTGGAGCATTTTAATCCTCTTTGCATTGTCATTAAAGACCAATTCCTAGAAGGAGTTCAATATCTTTCCAATTATAGCGAACTCCTTGAGTCCAATCTTCAAAACGGCGAGACGACACTGACCTTTGCTATGAAACATGGCAATGACGAAATCGTAAAGGCCCTTGTCGATAAAGCTGAAAATCTTTTTCAAAATAATCAACAAGATGAAAATATCGTCACTCTATCCTTAAAAAGAGAGAATAAAGAGATCTTAAACTATATTCGAGAAAAACATCCTGAAATAGATAAGCTCATCCTAAAGGTCGAAGAACAAAAGCAGTGGAATGAAGTGGGGAGTGCTCTTACCAAGGTATTCGCTATCGCTGAAAATGACTATTCCAACCAAACCCTAAATTTTGACCAAATTATGGATGAGATGGTGGGAAAGGTAGAAAGGACTCAAAAAGATATACGAAAAATGGAAGAATCCTTTTTGAAAGAGATCAAAGATCACTTCATTAAGGTTTCGGAAGAGAAAAAAGCAAAAATAGAGCATATCCTCCCCAAAAATATAAATATAAACACCGCCAATGAGAGAGGCCAAACCCTTTTTATGATTGCTGCTCAAAGGGGGCAATATCAATTGCTTAAAGAAATGGGTTCTCGTTCACCGAGTGTTTCTTTGAGAGATATTCATGGCCGAAATATAGTTCACTATGCAATTGAATCAGTTGATAAGAATATATTTAATCTTTTAAAAACTTGGGGTGCAGATTTTAATGCTCAAGATAAGAAAATGATGACCCCGTTATTTTATGCTATCAAAAAGGAATCTGAGGCTGCCGTAAAGCTACTGCTTGATGCCGGAGCAAAACCGAACAAACATTGTCAAAATGTATACCCTCTTCATCTTGCCGCTCAAAAAGGTAATTTAAAAATTTGTCAGATTCTCATAGATCATGGTGCTAGTAATTATCAAGCAGACACAAAAGGCCGAACACCGGCCGATATCGCATTTGACAGTGGTCATACTGCCGCTTCCATTTATCTTAGAAAACTAAAGGTTGGCTAATGTTTTTAGAATCAGAAGAAAGTCTATTTTTTGATAACACAAAGCCTTTGGATAAAACCTCTACCTCTTTCTTTTGCGTTGATAAAACTAGTCATTACTTAATTGTTTTGGGTGACACACTTTTCACGAAAGATTTTAAAAAGCTTCAAGAGCTGATTACTCATATCATTCAAAACCCAAAGCATGTTATTATTGATTGCTTTTATCCACAAACAGTACCAAGTTATTTTTATAATCTCTTTGGACTTTTAAGATTTCAGCTTTCGGCATTTGATTGCGTACTTATCTTTATCAACTGTCATGGTCTTATAGCAGATGAAATTTCTAAAAGAATGATGAGTGATGAATACCCTTTTATATTTGAAAACTACTTTGAAGGTCTTCGTTTTCTTAGAGGTGAATTGCCAAGCATGTTCTTTAACCTCGTAAAAACCGTTATCTTGGCGATACAAAAGACTTTTATCATTCAAACGCACAGTTTATTTTTTAGAAGAAAAACTCATTTTCGTGAAAATGATCATGATTTCTTCCTAGGTGATATCCAGGGGATTGTGGAAGTTAAAGTTAACGATAAAAATGTTTTTATCGTTCTCTCTTTTTCGAAGTCGCTTTTTTTAAAGGTCGTAAGTAAAATGCTTATGGAAGAAATTACAGAAATTGATGACGAAAATGCAGATACGACAGCCGAGATTCTAAACATCAGCTTAGGTATTTCAAGAAACATTTTAAAAAGGTTTGAAAAGGATGTGGTTGCTGACTTTCCATTTTTCGTCTATCAAAAAGATTTAAAGAACGTTATTAATAACCGAACTCATGAAAAATATGATTTTAGTAAGTATAAAAAGCTCTCCCTTCCATTTAAAGGTGAGTTGGGTTCTTTTAGTGTGGAAATCTTTACACCAGAGGAATATAGTAATAATGAGCTTTCAGAGATAATCCTAAAATAATTAACCTTGATGAACTCTTTTAGCAAGCTTAAGCTTTCCGCTTAAGGTGACATGCCCCTTTCTTGAAGCATAATCTGCAGCATTCTTTCCTTTAAAGTCTTTCTGTTTTGGATCGACTCCTGCTTTTAAAAGTAAATTACAAGTCTCAACATCGCCATTGGCAGCAGCAATCATCAGAGCTGAGATACCTTTTGCTGTTGCATTTTGATTGGCCCCGGCTTCAAGGAGCAATTTGGTAACTTCACTCTTCTTAAATTTTACGGCAAGTAAAAGAGCTGTATAACCATTCTCATCTTTAATTTCTAAATTTGGCATATGCTCTAGAAGAATAGTGATGACTTTGTCTCTTCCTTTTTGAGCTGCATACATGAGAGCGGTCTTTCCTTGAAAGTCTCGAACGTCAGGTCTGGCCCCTAATTTTAAAAGAATTAGAACTTTTTCATATTCTCCTTTGGCAGCAAAAGACATGAGCCGTGTTTGCCCTTTACTATTTCTCGCATTCACATCCTCAACTTTATCTTGCTCTTCCCGACTTAAGCTACCTCCCATCGAAGTATCAATGTGTTCTGTCTTCGTTGCGACCTCTTCTTTTTCCTCTTGGATATGCTCAGTTCGGGCAGCGACTTTTTCATGTCCTTCATCGATATCTACTCTTCCGCCAACCTTTTCCATTCCCTCTTCTTCGTGCCATACACCAAGACGATCAATCTCATCCTCTTCTTCCTCTTCTCCTCTCACAGTTGTCGATTGAACTTCTTGAATTTCTTTTAAGAATCTAAATTCTTTCTTTTGATTATCTTCTTCATCATCGGAGTCATCAAAAAAAATCTCATCATCCAAAACAACTTCGCTCGTCATAGCTGTAACAGCTTTTAAAAAGCCCAGTTTTTTTGTCTTCGATCCTTTTACAAGCTGGGCTTCATCTCCTTCCTCATTAACCTTTCCACCAACGCGATTAATTTCATCATCGTTGTCATCCCAAAAGCCTGATACTGTCGTAGACTCTTCTTCCTCCTCCCTCCAATTTGAAATAACTTTGATTATTTCATCATTTTGAGTTTCACGAGCAAAATCAATAGCAGTTTTTCCGTCAGCATCTTCGAGGTCAGTGTCAGCACCTATTCTTAGGAGCTCTTCTACCATATCAACTTTTCCTAATACGATGGCCGCTTTAAGAGGAGTTTCTCCTGCTCCATTTATAAAATTGAGCTCATCTCCAGCTTCATGAAGTGCTTTAATAAGATGAGTATGTCCTAATAGAGTCGCATTCATAAGCGGAGAATTACCCTGAGCATCTGTGAAGTTCACCCTTGCGCCAGACCAAAGAAGAAATTGTACTATATTGAAATCACCAATTTTTATCGCGTAATGAAGTGGCGGAAGATTTTTTGAGTCTAAAGATTGCACATCGAGCATGTTGCCAACTAGGACTCCAAGAAGTCCAAGGTTCTTTATTTCGATTACTTTTTTATACGTTTCGCAAATTTCAGAACCATTTTCTAAATGAAGAGAGCCATTATTTAATAGAAAAGAGCGGATGGACTGTTCGTCACCGTTTTTAATGGACTCAAAAAGTTGGTCATAATTGATTTTAGACATACTCTATCTTGTTATTTCGGAATATTAGAAAAGATGTTAAATTTAAATATATATGAATGAAAAAACCGACGTAAAAACTCTGATTTATTTTAAGAACGAGCAAATTGGATCCCTCGTAGAATTTTCTCTTCTTAGCAAATTTACTTTTGAAGTTGTTCGAGCAAACACTCTAGATAGCTTTTCTTCACTTTTAAAAAGCGCCTCACCCAACCTTATGATCGTTGATCTTAAGCTTGGGAAGGAGACTATTCAAAAAATTCACGATGCAATCAAAGTAAGTCAGTATAGCTTTCCTATAATTTTTGTTGAAGAGCTCGAAGGAGAAAAACTGACGAGTTTAACAGAAAGCTTCCCAGTAGAAAATGTAACTATCTCAAAATATGACCTTCTTACTAAGCTTGATACTCATGTTGAGAAGTACTTCAAAAAGCTTGGTGAAGATGAAAAACCCTCATTTATGAAGGTTCAAATTGGTCTTCTTTCAAAACTCGCCTATCTCGATGATAGTGTCTATATTCAACTAAAGTCAGGTCGCTTTCTAAAACTCTTCTCTCCCAAAGACGCTGTCACCGAAGAAGATGTTGAAAGATATCGTGGCAAAGGTGTGGAGTATCTTTTTCTTCAAAAAAATACAATCAATTGGCTAATTAAAGACTTTGCGAAAAGAATGCCAGAGGTTATTGAGGCCCTTGAAAAAGAAGAAGACGTCATTCTAGATAGTACTTCAAGAGATGAGCCAGAAGATACTAGCGAATATGATACTCTAAGCTTTGATCAGGAATTGGTCGCTGAAGTTCAAACAGCTGTGAAGGATACGATCAAGCAAGTAAAAAGAAATCCTAAAGTAAGTAAAATGCTTCAAAAACTCAATGTTAATCGAAGCACAGACGCTTACTTTAATACTCATATTGCTCTTTTATGTAATGTTTCCTGTGCAATAGCGCAAGAACTTGGTTGGGGTTCTGATCAAACTTATGAAAAACTAGTCTTCGCTTCTTACCTTCATGACTTTACTTTATTGGACCATCCTCACCTGGCAAGAATTTCATCTCTAGAGGAATTTGAAGAAATTAAAGATAAGCTACCTGATGATGAGCATAAAATTTTCCTTAATCATCCTATCGATATGGCAGAACTTGCTGAAACAGTTCAAGGTGCCCCCATGGATGCAACCCTGATCATCAAACAGCATCACGAGAGACCTGATAAGACAGGGTTTCCGCTTCAAATAGATGGAGCAAGGATGAATCTTATTTCAGCTGTTTTCGTCGTGGCCCATGATTTTGTCGATTACATTATAAAGAATAAAAATTGGACGGTCGCTGATTACATGAGAGACCATGCCTTCATGAATAAAACCTCAAGTTTTAAAAAGATCTTTAAAGTACTCGAAAAACTAGTCATCCAGAAATAATTTAGGCCCTATAATGGCTTGTCAAAAAGTCTTCTATTGATTCCATTGCCTTTTGCGAAGCCATTTCTTTTTTAAGACTTTTTCTTTCATGCCTTTTAAGTTTTTTCTTAGGAACACTTACTCGAGGCAATAAACCAAAGTTGATATTAGAAGGTCTTGGTTCAGGCGCTGTCATAATATAATTAATTAGGGCACCAATGGCGGTGTCTTTTGGAAATTCTACTGGTAAATCTCCTTGAATTTTTCGAAGAATCTGAAAACCCACATAGAGCCCCATACTTGCACTTTCAGTATAGCCTTCAACACCTGTGATTTGCCCAGCAAAATAGATATTGGGATAATCTTTAGAGCTTAGGTCAAAGTTTAATAGTTTTTGGGAGTTTAAAAAGCTATTACGATGAACAGAGCCTAGATGAATAAAATTTGCATTTTCAAAACCAGGAAGCTTTTTAAAAACTCTGAGTTGTTCTTTATAGGTAAGCCTATTTTGAAAACCTACCATATTATAGGCATCTCCTTGAAGGTTTTCTCTTCGCAGTTGGATTACCGCATAAGGCTTGGTTCCATCCGGCATTCCTAGTCCTACGGGCTTCATACAAGAAAATCGTAGGGTCTCCTCTCCTCTTTTTGCCATGATATCAACCGGTAAGCAGGCCTCAAAGAAATTTGGTTTTTCAAAGTTTTTGGGCTGAACGATTTCCGCATTTTTAAGATCTTCTACCAATTCGAGGTACTGCTCTTTATTCAAAGGAACGTTGAGGTAGTCAGCGTCTTCCTCTGTTAAGTCTTTGTATCGATCTTTGAAGTACATTTTTGATAAATCTAGAGAATCGGCATCGACAATAGGAGCAATTGCATCATAAAAATAAAAATCATCTTTTGAAATTGTACTGACGATCCACTTCTCTAGTGCTTCTGTAGTTAAGGGGCCAGTCGCAATTATGGTATATTCACATTCAAGCTCTTTAGCGAGACTAACGGGATCCTCCACATTCATTTCATGAAAGTGAATAAGTTCATGATCCATGAGAGACTGGTGAACAAGTTTAGAGAATTTTACACGATCAACGCTCAGAGAATCTCCAGCAGGAACTTTCGATTCATAGGCCCTTTTAAGAATGATAGAGCCTAGTTTTTCCATTTCAGTCTTTAATACCCCATGAGCAGAAGCAGGTCTGAATGATTTCAAGGAGTTTGTGCAGACTAATTCTGCGGCCGTTTTCAGCGTTTGCGCTGGAGTAGGAACTTTAGTTTTTCCTTCGACCAAGTGAACTTCAATTCCATGAGAAGCGAGGAAATAGGCAGCATCTGATCCTGCAAGACCAGCGCCGATTACGAGTACTTTTGCTTTTTTATTGTTGTTCATAGCCCCTTCATTTTGTTATTGTGTACCTAGCAAAAAGGGCAATGCATTGTATATAAATTTATGAGCTTAAACGTACACATCCACCAGACCCATTTGACCATAGGAGACTTCAAAGACTCTGTGCGCTATATTAAAGAGCACGTTGATAAAGAAGGTCTTCATCTCTTTCCTGAGCTCTTTTTAACAGGTTACCCCCTTCAAGACCTTTGTCTTCAACAACCCTTTGTTGATTCTTATCTCTGCAGTTTAGAAATTATTAATACCTGGTCCAAAAATGAGTGGAAGGCTAAAAACACGGCCATTCTTATGGGAGGCCTTCAATACCATTTTGATAAAAATGGTCTACCCTATCATATTCAAAACGTCATTTTCTGCCTCAAACCAGGTCAGGAGCTTGAGGTAATTTATACAAAAAGACTTCTTCCTAATTACGATATTTTTGACGAAGAAAAATATTTCACAGAAGGGGAAGAAAATATACTTTGGCAGTTTCAAGGCTATAAAATTGCACCCATAATATGCGAAGACATGTGGCCAAGTAACTTTTATAAGTTTGATCCTATTGACCATATAAAAGAAATCGCAGTGGATGGAGTTGACCTAGTTATCAATCTCAGTGCTTCTCCTTTTCATGTAGGCAAGCTAGAAAAAAGAATATCTAGAGCAAAAGAAATTTCTAAAATTCTTTGCGCCCCTTTTGTTTATGTCAATAAAGTTGGTGGAGAGGATGAAATACTTTTTGATGGTTTAAGTTTTTATATAGAGAATGACGAAGTTAAAAAAATAGGAAAAGCTTTTGAGGCCGATCAATTTAAGATTGAAGTCCAAAAAAATAACATTATTTGTGAACATTCTAAAAGTGAAGAGACTGTCAACACATGGGAATCTCTTTTTAGCCCTCAACTTGAATCTACTGAGGAAGGTGTTCGATTAAAAAAATTATCTGATGCTGAGCTTGAGGCCATTTATCGAGGACTTTGTTTTGGAATTCAAGAGTACGCACGAAAAAGCGGATTTCAAAAATTCCTCGTTGCCTTAAGTGGAGGTATCGATAGCGCTTTAGTTCTCACAATTGCAAGACTCATGCTAAAAGATGGGCAGGACTTGGAGGCAATCTATATGCCGAGTCAATTTTCAAGTTCGGTAAGTAGAGAACTCTCCGAGAAGCTTTGTGAAAACCTTGGCGTAAAGTTGCGACAATTTCCTATAAAGTTTCTTCATAGCAACCTTAGAACAGCTTTTCTTGATCACCTTGGCACTCCTCTTGAAGGTCTATCGGACGAAAACATACAAAGTCGTCTCAGAGGAACCCTACTTTATGCGAGGTCTAACCAAACAGGTGCCATGGTTCTCAATACTTCTAATAAATCAGAAATTGCTGTAGGTTATTCTACTCTTTATGGCGATAGCGTCGGTGCCATAAGTGTTCTAGGTGATTTATATAAATCGGAAGTTTTTCAGCTTTCGACCTATATTAATCACAAATATAAGAGCATCATTCCTCAGGGAATAATTGAGCGTCCTCCAACAGCAGAACTTAGAGAAGACCAAATGGACTCCCAAAGTCTACCCTCTTATGAGATTTTAGATCCTATTTTAGAAGGTTTTTTAAGCTACCGACAATCTCCAAGTGATATGGTTGATCTTGGATTTCAAAAAGATGATGTACAAAAAGTCTTTAGTCTTTATCAAAATGCAGAATATAAAAGAAATCAATTCTGTCCAATTATAAAGATTAAAGCAAAAAGCTTCGGCTTTGGATATCGAGTACCCATAAGTAAAACGAAGCGAGAATATATTTAAAAAAGGAGATCCCTATGTCAGAAAAACAATTTAAGGACTTATTGAATGCATGGAAATCAATTCGAGAGGAAATCAAAGATTTCGTGGAGGATAAAAACATCAAAGATCTTCAAAAGTCTGCTAGGAAATTCCTAGATATCGCTCAAAAGGATCTCAAAAATGTAAATAAATTCATTGGAAAAGATGTCGCAAGTCTTAAGAAGCGACTCAAAACAGAAAAAAAAGACATTGAGAAAATGGTCGATAAAATTATCTCTGTTGAAATTAAGAGAGCAAAGAAGTTTGTAGAAAAGCAAAAGAAAGAACTAGGTAAGGTTCAAAAAAAGATTAACGCGCTCTCTGGTAATGCTCCTAAAAAGAAAGTGAGCAAAAAGAAGGCTGCAAAGAAAAAGGTAACTAAAAAGAAAGTTACCAAGAAAAAAGCAACTAAAAAGAAAGTAGCCAAAAAAAAGGTTTCAAGAAAAAAAGCTTAATCTCAAGAAGTTGGCCGGTCAGAAGACCGGCCAATATTTTTACTCACCATAGAAGCTTTCAACTGTTGAGAAATAGGCATCCAATTCTTTCGAACGAACATTTATATCACTGGAAGTCAGCATATTAGATTTTTTTAATTCAGGACAGGTTCCTCCTAGAAGAGGGCAATTATAATTATGTCCGTGCTGAGTAAAAAATGTAGAGGCAACTTGACATACAAATTGAATTTCAATCTTACATGTTCTCTTATCTATGACCTGTAGCATACCCGTTGGCTCATACTCCAATGTACTTTGAGAGCTCACCTCAGAAGCATAGGTCATCCAAATCTTTTTAAAATTCTCTACGAGTTTGTCGGAAATATCCGCCTCTCTAATCTTTAATCGGTTCTTCAAATACTTCTTAGACATTCTGGTCAGAGTTTTATTGTCATTGGTTCTTATAGCAGCGTTAAACTTTGCCATTTTTCTTTTAAAAGCTCTTAGATTATTGCCAGTAAATATTGAATAAGAGGGACCTATCCTTAGTTTCAACAAAGGAGTAAATTTTGCATTTGGGTCTTTTTTCATATCCTGAAGATCTTTAATAAAAGCAATTTTCCATCTGCTAGACATCTCCCTTTCAGATTGTACATTTGCATATAGTA
>CBDUBC010000026.1:0-29777 GCA_965365285.1 uncultured bacterium | reverse complement strand
AAACTGGCACGCTATTAGCATAGTATGTATACGAGAAGTCCCCTTCTAAATCCATGGAAGGAACTAAGAATAACCAAACAGGGGGGCGATTCTAGGAAGGATCCCCTTTCTCTTTAGATTTTACAGGAGGTACCAAATGGTCAATGAAAACAACAAATCTTTTGAGGAGAACTTTGAGAAGGGTTGGCGGCAAAATACCGATGCAAATAATAATAAAAAAGAATCTCTCACAAGAGAACTTATTGCCATTATTAATAATTTGCTTAATCCAGATCAAACCGAACTTGTTCTCGATGTAGCAAAAAACTTGGCAAGACATAATAATGTTTAGGATTAACTGGACCTTTTAGGATGAAAGGTGAGGAGGTCATCATGATCACTGAAGATAAATTTAAAGAAATTATAGAGGAAATTAAAAATAAGATGAATGCCGAAAAAGGCAGATCAGTCTATATGAACGCAGTCGCTGGAGATGATGTTGATCATTTTATCAGTGATCGTGAAAATCATATGGGATTTAGATTGGAATCAAGGAAGAGCATCTATCTCAAAAAGCTTCAAAGAGCACTTGATAAGGTTCGAAGTGGAACATATGGATTTTGTGAAGAGTGTGATGAACCTATTGAGGCAAATCGATTAAATGCAAGGCCAACAGCTAGTTATTGCATTAGCTGCAAAGAAGAGCAAGAAAGAGCCGAAGGGCATAAGCTTTACAGTAAAAAGTCCCATACCGCTGGAAAGACCTTTTCTTACGACAATGTCATCGAGTTTCCGAAAGAGTCAGAAACCGAAAAAGAAAAGATTCTTAGATTTGAAAAAATTAAAAACGGAAGAAAACTAAACTAAGAAAGGGGGCGTATTAACGCTCCCTTTCATTCTTTACGAGATTAGGGCCCTGACGTATATATGGAGGTATGCAAAATTATACACTTCATATCCCTAAAGAAATTAAATATCCTATTGTTTTAAGTTCTCCTCATTCAGGAACTCAGTTTCCGGATAAGCTTAAAAGTCTATTTAGAGATTCCATATTAGAATGCCCCATGGATGCTGATTGGCACATTCATAAGCTCTATGACTTTGTTCTCGATATGGGGATCCCATTGATTTCTGCGAATTATTCTCGCTATGTGGTGGATCTTAATCGTAGTCCTCAAAATGAATCTCTCTATAATGACGGAAGGGCGCTCACTGGAGTAACTCCCACGAAGTCTTTTTTTGGAGATGAGCTCTATAAAGATCAATATGTTCCTGATTCTAAAGATATTGAAAAACGGATAGAAAATTATCACGCACCTTATCACGCCAAGCTAGGAGAACTCCTGGAAAGCGCTAAGCAAAAATTTGGAGTCGCTCTACTCTGGGATGCTCATAGTATAAAACGAAACGTCCCTTCGATTCGAAAAGAGGCATTCCCTGATATGATTCTTGGAAGTAATGATGAAGTCTCAGCGCCTGAAGAGCTTATTCAAAATGCTTTGAATTCTCTTAAAAATTCAAATTATCAAATTGAACATAATTATCCTTTTAAAGGTGGCTTTATTACTCGATCCTTTGGGAAACCAGAAAATAGGGTCTATGCTCTTCAGCTTGAGATGTCTCAAGATCTTTATATGGATGAGTCTAATAATGAGTATACCAAGAACAAAGCCGATCAAGTCAGAAAGACTCTTGAACAGGTCCTTAAAAATCTAGGTGAGGCGTTATTATGAAAGCATGGAAATTAGAAAAGTTATGGAATTTTAAAGAAATTCTAAATAATCAGTACCTTGAGATAAATGATAAGGGTGAGATTACTTATTTGGGAGCAACTCCTCAAAGTCCAAATTATGAAGATAAAAAAGGACTATTCATCCCTGGTTTTCAAAATGCTCACTCCCATGCCTTTCAATATGCCATGGTGGGTATGAGTGAAAATCTTGCAGTTGGTAAAGAGGATGATGACTTTTGGAGCTGGCGAAATCTTATGTATGACCTTGCTCTTAAACTGAGTCCTGATCAGCTCGAAGTGATCGCTAAAATGCTTTATAGCGAAATGCTTCGCATGGGTTACACTCAAGTTGCCGAGTTTCACTACCTTCATCATGATCAAGACGGAAAACCTTATGGGAAGAAAACTGAGCTCTCAGAAAGGCTCCTGAAGGCCGCTCAAGAAGTTGGTCTTCGAATCTGTATGGTTCCTATGTTTTATCAAAAGGGAGGATTTAACCAAGAACCACAGGCTAATCAAATAAGGTTTCTCCATCAAACAAGTCGGGACTATCTCCAATTTAGAGATGAAGTAAGGTCTGTCTCAAAAAATTATTCTTTAGCAACCTCGGGAACTGGAATTCACTCTCTCAGAGCTGGACTACAGGAAGAAATCCTAACCATTCTAAAAGAAAGAACAGGACCTCTTCATATTCATATCGCTGAACAAGTCAAGGAAGTTGATCAATGCCTAGAAAAATGGGGAAAGAGACCCGTTCGGTGGCTTCTGGATACAGGACTTGTGGATAAAAACTACTTTCTTGTGCATGCAACTCATATGGATGACGAAGAGGTCAAAGATCTTGCGCAATCAGGTGGGCAAATTGTAGTTTGTCCAACGACAGAAGGTAATTTAGGAGATGGAATTCTTCCTCTTGTAGATTTTGATAAAAGTGGAGGAGAGTATTGCATTGGAAGTGACTCTCATATTTGTCTTAATCCCCTTGAAGAAATCAGATTTCTAGATTACGCCCAAAGATATCAATCGAAAAAAAGAAACCCTCTGATTCACAAAGGTGGGCAAGATAGTGCACATTATCTGTTAGAAAAATGCTGGAAGTCCGGAAGACAAAGTTGCGATCAAGCGTTTGAGGCTCCTTTTAAGACGGGAAGCTCTTTCGATGCTGTCTCGCTTGATTTAGATCATCCTAGCCTAATTGGAAAAGATCATGAGCATCTCATAGCAAGTGCTGTTTATGGCTCTGATAGCACCTTAATCCAAGAAACCATCGTTGCAGGTGAAGTACGAGTACATAAAGGAAAACACTTCATGAATGATTCAATTAAAAAAGAATTTCGAAAGGTGATGAATAAGTTGTGGGAATAAAAAAAAAGGCCCCAAAAGGGGCCTTATGAATTAGGCATTTAAGAAAGGTGCGTCTGAGCTATTTTTTTTTACTGTTTCACTCCCATAAACGGGCGCACCATTTTTATGTTGAGTGTAGAAATCTCCAAACTTTTTAATTTGATTATGAAATTTCATAGCAAGTTCTTTTGCAAGAACATCGTAAGATTCTTGATCATCCCAACATAGGTTTGGAACAAGAGTTTCTTTTGATACATTTCTTACTTGCTGAGGAATATTAAGTCCGAAGATAGCATCTCTTTCAAATGCTACTTCGTTCAGTTCATTATGCTGGATAGATCGAATGATTTCTCTTGTTGTTTTAAGAGGGAATCTTGATCCTTTTCCATATGGTCCCGCACTCCATCCTGTGTTTACGAGCCAAACATTGATTTTGTACTCATCAAGATATTTCCCAAGAAGCTCAGCATAGACCTTTGGATGTCTAAGCATGAATGGAGCTCCAAAACAAGTTGAGAAAGTAGCCGATGGTTCAACAACTCCGATCTCAGTTCCAGCTAGTTTTGCTGTATATCCAAGAACAAAGTAGAACATTGCTTGTTCTTTAGTTAATTTTGACACTGGAGGAAGAACTCCAAAAGCATCCGCACATAGGAAGAACATATTCTTTGGAAGTTCACCTTTAGAAGACTTTTCAAGTCCGTCGATGAAATCAAGTGGGTAGCTTGAACGTCCATTTTCACTGATCACTTTACTATCATAATTGATAACACCAGTTTTATCGTCCATTTCAACGTTTTCACAGATAGCACCAAATCGGTTAGAGGCTCTGTAAATTCCTGGCTCTTTTTCTTCAGAAAGTTCATAAGTTTTAGCGTAACATCCACCTTCGAAGTTAAAGACACCTTCGTGGCTTAGTCCGTGCTCATCATCACCTATAAGAAATGTTCCCTCATCAGTAGAAAGCGTCGTTTTTCCTGTTCCCGAAAGACCAAAGAATACAGACACATCACCATCATTTGTTCTATTAGCCCCAGCATGCATTGGAAGAATGTCCATATCAGGAAGAAGGTAGTTCATTACACAGAACATCGACTTCTTGATTTCACCGGCATAACCGGTTCCGATAATAATGGTCGTATTGGTATCAAAACAAGTGGTAATGATAGTTCCACTTTTTGTATTAAATTCTATAGGATCTACTTTAAGATCTGGTGCATGAAGGATTGTGAAATCCTTTTCATTAAGTTCTCTTTGTCTTTCTCTAAAAAGGTGATTAGAGAAAAGAGCATTGTGTGGGTGAGTAGTTATAACTCTTACACCAACGTTATGAGTTTCATGAGCACCTACACTTCTTTCGGTCACGAAAAGATCTTTTGAGTTGAGGTAGTCAAGAACCTTTTTCTTTAGTTTAGCGAAAACTTCTGGAGTCATCTTATTGATACTGTTTTCCCACCAGATTTTGTTTTCAGTTTCTGGAGAGTAGACAACGTACTTATCACCAGCGCTTCTTCCAGTGTGTTTTCCTGTGAGAACAACAAGGGAACCGTCCTTACTGAGCTTTCCATGTCCAAGTTGAACACTGCTTTGAATTAAAAAATTGTTTGGATAATCAAAGAAGATTTTTTTGTCGTTTGAATCAAGCTTGAGTCCTATCTCGTTGTAGATTTTTTCATTCATAACTTATGATCCCTTATCATTAATGAGAGTAAAAAAATATAACGGTCAATATAGTCCTCTTTCAGCGAAATGTAACCGTTTAATATTCCTATAGTGAAAAAAGGATAGAGGTTACTAGTAAATGTTTAAAATAATTGAAGAAATGTGAAAATTATAGCAATCTAGGGCCTATGCTTATTCGATCCTTATTTTCGCTCATTATTTTGGCCGCGATCAAGATTTTGGCGAGGTTTTTCTATGACGTTAAGGCCATATGGCTGAACAGCCCAAAGACAGACCCCTGGGAAGGAGTTCGTATAGTCTGTTTTCTCAATCACACAAGTCTTTATGAGCCGCTTTTTCTAGGGGCAATGCCCTGGAGAGTGATGTGGAGAGTGGCCTCTAAAATGGTTGCGCCCGGTGCGGATATCACCATAAATCGACCTGTTGTAGGCCGGTTTTTCCAAATGCTTGCTCCTGGGATGATACCCATTACAAGAAGACGCGATGCCTCGTGGACCTATTTCATGGATCATATAAAGGAAGACAGTCTTGTCGTGATCCTGCCCGAGGGGAGAATGAAAAGGGCAACAGGACTTGATAAACATGGGAAGCCAATGACGGTGCGCGGAGGAATTGCGGATATCCTTAGATTCATGAAAAAAGGAAAAATGGTCATAGCCTATAGCCATGGCCTTCACCATGTTCAGGTTCCTGGAGAGCCTATTCCCAAAATCTTTAAGAAGATTCGAATTAATTTAGAAAGAGTTGATATTGAGAGTTTTATTAAGGATGTGGACCAAAGATCTGGATCCGATTTTAAACAAAAAGTAGTAGAAGAGCTCCAGGATCGAATGAAAAAAAATTGTCCAAGTAAAAATAAGTCTGGAAATATGGCGTAAAAGGCTTCAAAATTTTGTTTGGTTTAAAAGGATTTAAAATTGAGCAACCTAGATGGTCAAAGACAATTAGCGCTTTTTTCATCGGCTGAAGCCGTTCCCAAAAAGACTCGATCTAAAAAAAGGCTTCGAATACTTCATGAAAAAGATAAGCTCAATTTTCATTTTCTTGGAGATTATCTTACCGGACCCTCCAATAAAGAAGCTTATTATATCGCAAAAGAAGTAATCACTCATCTTGGTCGAGAGTTTCCTCTTGTTCTTATTCAGGCCGTAAGTGGAGTAGGGAAGAGCTTTCTTTTAGAAATTATATTTAATGAATGGAAGCGAAATTATCCTAAAAAAGAATTTGGTTTTTTAACTCCGTTAGATATTTCAGAATGTAATCTTGAGGAAATTCTAAAATACGATGGGATTGTTTTTGATGATATTGGAAAAGCTGCCGAGGACCTAAAATTTAGAGAAAAATTTTCACCTGTCATAGATCATTTTAGAAAAGAGAATAAATCTCTTATTTGTACGACCTATACGCCAGATATGGAAAAGCTTCGAGTGACCGATGAAAGGTTTTACCATAAAATCTCGAGTGGTCTTCATAAGACAATAGGGAAGCCAGATGCCCTTGTGATCTCAAAATTTTTTGAGAGAAAGCTCGGTTCAATTTTTAAGGATAATGATCAACTGGACCTACTTCTTCATAAAGCATGGTTCAACTATTGTGAAATGCTTAGCTTTATCCAAAGAGTCCTTTGGTATAAAAAGTTTAACGAAAAATCTCTCCTTACTAAAGAGGATCTTCAGTTTTTACTTAGCGATGGACCAGTTCTTAAAACTGGGCCTGAGTTTATTTTAAAGAAAATTGCGGATCGTTACGAGGTTACTCCCAACGACATCCTCTCTCCAAGTCGAAAAAGACAATTGGTGAAGCCTCGTTATGAGCTTATTCATTATCTTCATAATAATATGGGAATGAGTGTTATTGAGATTGCTAGGTTTCTTGGTAGAAATCACTCAAGCATTATCTATGCTCTTAAAAGAGGTCTTTAATCTTTTCTATAATAAGCTGAACTATTAATAATTTCTTGAGTCAGTCCGGAAAAAACATTATTCAGAGTTTCCCCTGTTCCTAAAAGAAAATAGCCACCAGCTTTGAGTGAGCTGTAGATATTTTCTAAAATTTTAATTTTATTGTCCTTATTTTGATAAATCAGTGTATTTCGACAAAGAATCACATCGTAATACTCTTTACGGTACTCACCATCTAGAAGATTGAATTCAAAAAAATCTACTTTGTCTCTTATTTTGGAGGAGATTTGCCATTTTTCTCCATCATCCACTTGATTAAAATACTTTAGTAGCATGGTTGACGGTAGACCTCTTTGAATTTCAAGAGGATTATATTCACCTTGTCGGGCCAACTCTAAGGAAGAGGTTGAAATATCAGAGGCATGGATCTTTGTTTTGTGAAAAATTGCCGGGCCTAGATTGCTATCTATACCCATAAGAATACTATAAGGTTCTTGTCCTGTACTGCAGGAGCTACTCCAAATATGGAGGTCGTCATCATTGGCCTTTGCCCTTTCTTTTATGATGACTTTGATGAGAGAGTCGATCTGTTTGCTATCTCTAAAAAAGAAGCTTTCATTATTAGTAAAATTATTAATGACAAGCCCTTTGATATTTTCAGGAGGACTTGTCTTTAGAGCGTGGAGAAGCGCTTCATGATCTGATACATTAAGCTCTTTCATAAGAATATTTAGACGAGGACTGATTCTAAATCGATCTTTCTCTGTATACACCATACCGGTAAAATCAAAAATCTTTCTAATAATTAAATTAATCAGTTCTTTATCAACTTCATTACTCATTTACATACCTCGTAAATAAATGGAGGAGAAAATTTCCTCCTCTTAATCTCAAACTATAGATGAGTTACTCTTAAATGGTACTCAATGAGAGGATTTATGAACACACCAACCATTTTTGCCGTTTTGACCTTAAGTTTACTTGTTTCTTGCTCAAAATTTAAAAGAGTTTCAACCTCTGAGCCAGCCACCACGAAAAGTAGTGGACTCAATGAACTTGAAGGGCTTGAGGGCCTAGAGGAATTTGAGGATGAAAAAATTCTGACAGAAAGTTCTCCGAATGAGGAAACCGTCCTCTTAGTCGAGGAACAAATCGAAGAGCCTATGCAAGAGCAACAAGAAGAGCTCATGATGATGGAAGAGCCTAAAAAGCAAGTCATGAGACCAACGATTAAAAAAGAAACTATTGCAAGATATACTGTGCAAGCTGGCGACACCCTCATGCTGATCAGCTATAAGCTTTACGGTCATCATAAAGAGTGGAAAAGCATCTATCAAATGAATAGAAATGCGATTGGAAATAGAAACAATTTAAAAGTCGGGACTGAAATTTCTTATTACCCACCCTCTAATCCACCACCGGCACCTGAGGGGATTCCCTATCTTATCAGAAAAGGGGATTCACTAAGCTCAATCTCAGGAAAAGTTTATGGGAACATTAAGCTTTGGAGACCCATTTATGAGAATAATCGATATTCCATCGACAATCCGAACCTTATTTTTGCAGGATTTACTATTTACTACCCAGAAAAAAGCAGTCAAACAGTCGCTTCTTATTGATATCATGTCCACCAATAGGATTTGTTGAGTTTAAAATCCTAAAACCTAATAAATTTAATCCGATAAAGGAGGTGTATGAAGGCATCTCCATTTAGTCCAAATCAGTTTATTAAAAAGTTTGTTCTTACAAGAGCATTACCTATTGGTTTGGTAGTAACTCTCTTCGCCCTCGGCGGAAATCTTTCTTTAAATGCATACAAATTAAAAGTAGAAGAGGGGATTGCGCTTAAAAAAGAACAAGATGACTTAAGAGCGCAAATTGAAATTCTTAAAGGTGATGAAATTCTAAAAAATGAAAATAATGGTAGTCTTTCACGCGAGTTTATTCAGAAAAGACTTAAAAAACTGCAAGAGCTTGAGAATAAGGCAAGAAAGACAAAGAAAAAGCATGATAAGATTGCAGATCTTGCTCTTCAGCAAGAATTGAATTTCCAAAAATACAGAGAGTATTTTGAAACGGCCCTTATTTCAAGCTTAAGCTATAAAGATCAAATCGCAGAGGCAAAGAAGAAAATTGAAGAAAAAGAAAAAGAGAAAAAGGCCGTAGAAGAGCTTCTTGATCAGGCTAAGAGAGAGATTGAAAAGCTTAAAAAAGAAGGTGTAAATCAAAAATACAGCTTTTTATCACTGGAAAAAAAGCATGATCTTCTTAATGAGAAAAATAGCGGAATGATGAAGGAGTACTCTGATCTCAAAAAAGAGGTCGTCGGATTAAGAAAAAAGGCCATCGGTCTTGAAAGAGATAATACAAAAAAAGAAAAACAAATTGTTCTGTTAGATTCTAAAGTTAAAATTACTCAGAGTTCAAAATTTAAACTTGAAAGTAAACTTAAAGATCTCATCGTTGAAAATAATGAACTTGTGGATAAAGTTAAACGTATTTCAAATATGAATGCATCTAATGAACAACTTCAGATTCGTTATGAAAAACTAAAAAGCGAATTTAATAAGGTTTCTTCTCAAAACGTGATTTTTGAAGAAGAGCTTGATTCTCTAAGAGAAAAGACAAAGCAGCTTGATTATCAAAATAAGGCGCTAACGTCTTCTAATGAAAAATTTGAGCGGGTACAAAAGCAAGGACAGTCACTAAAAGAATCTTATGAGAACTTAGAGAGAAACTACCTTAGGACTCTTGAAAAAATATCAAAGCTAGAGGAGAAAAATAAAACCATAGCTCAAATCGAAACGAAGTATCGCCAGCTTCTTGCTGAAAAAAATATTTATGAGGATAAATATCAAAAAACAATTAAGCAGAAAAGAAAGATTAATCGAAAGATCGCATCTCTTAATAATCAGAGGAAAAGAGCGGATGAGTTAGAGTCTGAATTAAATGATGTTAAAAAACAAAGAGATGGTTTGTTTCAAGAAGTGACTGAGATGGGACTGGGGTCAGCGACTCGATATGCAATAGCACAGAGGCTTAAGAAAGAATTTCAAAAGCATGGAATTAAGGCCACTGTGGATATGAAAACTAGTGAAGTAAAGATTGATTTTAATAAGTTTTATTTTAGCTATGGAAGTGCTCGACTTTCTCCTTTTATGAAAGAAAAACTTAAGGAAATTTTTCCTATCTATGCTAATAGTCTTTTTTCAATGAAAGAAAGCTCAAAGATTATTAAAAATGTTGAAATTGTGGGAGCAAGTTCTCCAACCTTCAATAAAAAAATAGTGAATCCAAAGAAGGTTGATTCAGAATTTTATAAAAAGGCAATGGAGTATAATCTTGATCTAAGCTACAGAAGAGCAAAATCTATTTTTAAATATATTTTTCATAATAATAAAATTCAGTTTCCTTTTAAGGAAGAGCTTCTTAATAAGACAAAACTGACAACTCTTGGGTATCTAAATTCCAAAAAGCCACAGGGAAGAAGCGTTTCCTCTCTAGGCACATGTAAAGACCTCTCTTGTTCAGAGTACCAGGTCGTCTATATTCGAATAAATCTTAAAGATTAGGCCCTCTCCGAAGAGAGGACCCATAAGAATTAAACAGCAAATTCACTAAGTGATTTAATGAGATCTTGAGTGTTTTTAAGAAAGCTTTGTTTGTTGGTTTCTGTGAGACCTTCACTTGAAACTTGGGCCATATCTTCAATATGATGACAAAGCTTTTCAACCAATTCTGGATGAGTACCTTTTTCATGAATTTTAAGCGCATTCATAACAAGAGGGTTTGATGGGTTGATCACAAGCTTCTTTTTGATAGGAAAAGCAGCATTATTCCCCATTGAAACGGCCATTTTACTAAATCGCTTCATTTGTTCATCGATCTTGTAATATCCCGGGGAAGTACCATTTTTTAGCTTTTCAATTTCAATCTCTAGCTTATCGTCCTCATTTTCTTTCTTCTCCTCTTCTCCAACGAGTACCTTGGTGAAGAGTTCTTTGATTTTGATGTCATCTGGGGAGGTAGACTCATCTTTGAGAAGTTCACCAATCTCTGAGTCAACCGAAGCAAATTTATAAGTTTCGTCTCCTCGCTTGTACATTTCTACATGTTGAGTAAAATGAGGATCTATATGATCATCAGTCTCAATGCTATCAATTCCTTCTTCCATAAGTTGAGTTCGAAGAGAATAGTCTGATTTATTCTTCTCAGAGTAAAGGACCTTTTCTTTCATTTTATCTGCATAACTTGATGGAATTGAATCTGTGTACTCTTTGAGAGTGACATACTTATTGTTTGAATTTTTAAAGATGACTCTTTCTCTCATGAGCTCATCAAATTTTGTGTCGGAAACACAACCGTACTTAACAAAGAGCCCGATATCTTCCCAGATTTGCTCATATCTTTCTCGATCTTTAACAAAGAGAGTTTTTAGAGCATCGGCAACCTTTTTGATTACATAGTTGGAAATCTTTTTGATATTTGGATCACCTTGAAGAGATGATCTTGAAACATTAAGCGGAATATCCGTTGAATCAATGGCCCCTTTTAGAAGAACAAGAAATTCAGGTATAATATTTTTTACGTTATCAGAAACAAAGACTTGCTTACAGTAAAGTCTAATATTGTTGTCATGAAAAGGTCGATTAGGGTTGAGTTTAGGGAAATAGAGAATTCCATCTAGAGTGAAAGGGTGATCTATTTTGAGATGGACCCAAAACAGAGGTTCCCCATCCATTGGATATAGCTTTCTATAAAAATCCTTATATTCTTCTTCTGTGATCTCTTTTGGGTCTTTTTTCCATAGAGGCTGAGTTTCATTAATTTTAGTTGGCTCGACGGGAACCATTTCTTTTTTTCCGTCTACTTCTCTTTCAACAGGCTTCGCCTCTTCGTCAAGAGTTGTAATTTGGTAAGGAAGGAAATCACAAAACTTTCTTAGAGTTTGAGAAACCTTCCAGTCATCAAGGAACTCTTCACTTTCTTTATTAATATGGAGAGTAATGGTTGTTCCAACTTCTTTTTTTGCAGAGTCTGCAAACACATATTCGGTTTCACCTTCACAAACCCACTTCGTTGGTTTGGCATCTTTTTCCATAGAAAGGGAGTCGACTTCAACTTTATCAGCAACCATAAAAGCTGAGTAAAAACCAAGACCAAATTTACCTATAATATCGTTGGCCTGCTCACCAGATTTTTTCATTTTTTCAACAAATTCTTCAGCACCTGAAAAAGCGAGTTGAGCAATATATTTTTCGACTTCTGCCTCTGTCATCCCAATTCCGTTATCGGTGATCGTTAGTGTTTTTTTGGTTTTATTAACCTTTATATCAATCGCGCCATCAGGAATTTTATCTCCTGTGGTTCTCGAAATGGTTGCTCTCTTAGTGATGGCATCAGTTGCGTTAGAAACCAATTCTCTTAGAAAGATATCGTGCTCGGAATAAAGCCATTTTTTGATAATGGGAAATATGTCCGATGTGTTAACCTGAATTGAACCTTTACGATTACTCATAACTTTATTCTCCTTTCACTTTTTAATAATTTACCCAATTAAGATGGGAGCAAAGGGAGGCACGTCAAGGTTAGGAAGAGATAAATATTTGATTTTTTTAAGACTTGGAGCAATAGACAGTTTCATAAAAATGCTCTAAAGTTCTGAAATCAGGAGAGTTTATGATTCAGAAGGAAAATAAAAAAACGGAGGTCTGTGTAATCACCACCGGGGGTACCATTGAAAAGACCTATGATGAAGAAACGGGTCATCTCGTTAATCGAGAGTCTGTTGTAAAAGGTCTTCTCCTCGCCCACCTGAGATTACCCTATACTGAGCTCCAAATGTTTTCCTTATTCTCAAAGGACTCTTTGGTAATGACGGATGATGATCGAGAGCTTCTTGCTAAATTTGTTCAGAACAAGGGGAGAGATAAAAAGCCTATTTTGATTCTTCATGGAACGGATACAATGGAGCAGACGGCAAATTATCTCCATGATCATTTAAAAGATATTGAAGTTCCAGTAGTCCTTACAGGGGCGATGAAACCTCTTGGTTTTCATGACTCTGATGCTCCTCAAAATGTTACGGAAGCACTTCTAGCTCTCAAGGTACTCAGTCCAGGTGTTTATATCTCTTTTCATAACCGAGTTTATGAGGTTCCTGGAGTTCGAAAGAACCGAGATAAAGGGACATTTGAATCCTACGAGAGCTAAAATCCTATAATTATTGGCAATGACCTCTCAATATTTTCTATTGAGCCTCTTCTAAGTCCCTAGAATTATTAAGTCTTATCCCCCTGGGGGCCCTAATTTCCGCATTGGGTGTTAGCATTAAATACAGTGAGTTTAATACCGATCAGTAGTTGAAATTAAAGACGTTGAATAGGCAGATGAAAAGACTAAACACTATTGTTATCCTTTTAAGTTTCTTTTTAAGTTCATGTGTTCAAAACACAGGTCTCTCCACCAATCGTGTTAAAAAAATAGGAAGTGTTTCTGATGTAAGCGCAAAGGATGGGGAAGGGAATGAGGAAGGAGATCGAGGGGCCGGTCCTTTTGATGGAACCTTCACTGGTAATGAAAATGATGATTTGAGTCTTTCTAAAGTAGAGCTTCGTCACTTTATTGATCCTTTTGAAGGAACGTATAAAACTAAAATTGCTATTCCCAAAAACTTTGAAGGCTTTCTCTATATTTCAGGTCTTAATATTACTTCACTTAACGATCGACTCGTTAAGGTACGATTTCGATTTGGGAGAGAGATGGAAAGAATTGATGTTCCGGCCGTAATTGGTCGAGCACCAGGAATCACGCCGCAAACTGATATCGAAGTTCTGCAGCTGGATTTTAGCAAGAAGCCATTTGAAAGCTTAAGACTTCTTTATGACCTTTACGATTACAATGACTATAGAAACGAAGACGGAGTAGAGGACTTTCTTGATACTAATAATCAGCTTACATTACCGACTCAAGATCCCAAAAACACCGGTCTTTATTGTCGTGGTCTAAGATTAGAACATGATCCAACCTTTAAAGGAAGCGCAACTAATACGGAATGTGATGAAGTTGGAGAAAAATGTCTTTATGCCTACGCAAAAATAGCAGATTCTGGACTTGTTGATCAAGACGATGATTTTATCGCCATTATTCCAGAGCTTCAGCAGATAGATTTTTCTAAACTTGGGTACGCTCAGGAAAGTGAAATCAATAATCTTGCAAAGTGTTTACCGGACAATAATGATCTCGCTAATCTTAAAAATGTATTAGGAGCAACTTCAATTGGTTCGAATCAAAGTCTTGTGGGATATGGAGACATTGTCACAATGCCTAGTGGTGCTCAGTATACTTACAGAGGTCCTTTTAGACCCATTGGAGAAGTGAATTGGGAAATAAGCGGAAATGCTCTTTTTTCTCCAGTGAGTGAAACTATAGAGCCAACAGGAATTTTCCAACTCAGACACGGAATTGGAAATACCGATTCAGGCTATAAATCTTTTCTTTTTCCAAGGGCCTCTAAGATGGATCTCAAGGCCGGTATTCAATATTATGGTAGTGAAGCGCCTATGGGACCTAGAACTATTAAAAGTCTGATCACAAGTGGAAGATCAGATTATATGGATGGATGTAATCTAAGAGTCGCCACCTACGATGCTGTTCGAGGGGAAGATATCAATTCCTGTAATGTTACAGCAACGATTGAACTCATCACCATTGAAGACGGAAGAGAAGTAAGTCTTCTTGAGCAACCTAATATTGCTTTAAAGCTACACGTGATCCGATCAAGTCTTACAAACTTTCGTGGGGAAGAAGTTCTCTATACTTCTTTAAAGACTTGTAAAAATAATAACGCTTGTGGTGCCAATGAATGCTGCTTTAATGAAAGATGTTGGGGGAAAGAGCTTGTAAGTCAGTGCCTTGAAGATGTACCAGAACTTGGAAATCGAGGAATAGGTCAAGAGTGTAACTCGGACTTTCAGTGCTCGAGTTTATGTTGCAATTCAGCGACTGGAGTTTGTGCTGTTCATAATACCACCAGTGAAGAAGTGGTCCTTTGTTCGAAATCTCCAGGGCAAACTTGTGTGACTAAAGAGTTCTGTCGCCTCGAAAATATTCCAACTTGTTTTATCGTCAAGACAGGACAAGATCCTCTTGGAAAGCAAGAATGTGCTCTACGTTGCTACAACACACCAACTTTTGGAACCTGTCGATCAGGAATATGTATTCCTCCATCGGTTCCTTCGGTTCCTTCGTTTGATCCTTCTAATCCAGATTGCTCTGTGGCCCAAGAACCACCTATTATCAATACTAAAACTGGGGAAGCAATACCTATTATTGACCTTAATACTTCAGGTAATTAAGTCTTTTTGCTCCTGCATCGAAGATGGTTTAATATGAAGAAAAGGGAGAGTCACCTATGCAAAGTGGACAATTTCATGCCCCACCATTAACTCGTTCAAATAAAATCATTATCATCGTAATCTCATCTTTTTTTCTTCTTCAAACTATTTTAGCTTTAGGCTTTAAGCTCAATATTGCGGCATTCCTTGGACTGAACTCACAAACTTTTTGGAATGGTCTTATTTTTCAAGTTTTTACTTATCCACTTATGGGAGGAGGTCTTCTTGAAATTATATTTGACGGGCTTCTTTTATGGTTTATTGGCTCTGATCTAGAAGCAACTTGGGGAACTCCCCGCTACATTCGATTTCTTCTCATTTCCATTTTAGGAGCGGCCATATTATTTTTGCTACTTAATCTAGGTTTTGCTTCTGGGCGACCATATACCCTCACGGGAATGACAGGCTTTACCAACGCTCTCTTATTGGCCTATGCAATTCTTTACCCTCATCGTTACTTTTCTTTCATGCTCATATTTCCCGTTAAGGCATGGATATGCTGCGCCTTTATCATTCTTATTCAGCTCTTTAGTGGGTTTACCTCTCCGGCAGGAGTGCTCTCACTAGCTCATCTCGGGGCCATGGCCGCAGGAGTTGGTTACCTCATGCTCATAAGTTCACCTCGTTGGAAGCAGTTTAAGGCAAAGAAAAATGCTGCTAAAAAGCAAAGTAAACGATCTCATCTTCATCTCGTGAAAGGGGATGATGACGATAAACCACCGAAATATTGGCAATAATTTACATTATGCTGCACGACCAAAAAATGTTGAACTTGCATAAGGTTCATGCTATCTATGGTGCCAACTTCATTTTAAGGGATAATCAAGATGAGACTAAGTCAAGCTTTGAAAGAAAAACTTATGGATATTAGACTAAGAGATAAGTTTTTAGAAAGTGGTAAAATCACTAAAGCTCAAGAACAAGAGTACTTAAACTCTCTTCAAGATGATGCTTCAAATGCTCAATTGAGAAACGAAGATAAGAAAATTTCTAAAGAGTAATCCAATTTATTGAATCACAAATTTGGTGAAGTAGATCCTTCGGACGGAGGCTTTTTTACCTAATATTGGGGCAAGTGCGTCGTTGAATCGCTGTTTTATTTTTTCTTCAAAAACTAGTTTTCCAGTCACAGAATTAAGTTCATTAGGAAACATTCCTCCAGCAAGAGTAATGATTTCGTCTCTTAGGATATGTTTGTGAGTCTCAAATTTCTCGGTATCCATTTCATCAAATGGAGTGATGTGCATATCAACTTCAAGAAATCGAAGTCTTTTGGTTCTGGATTTCAAATTAACCACAATACTTTTGAGATCATAGGTTCGAGGAAAGGAAAGGGCCATTCCCTCTCTTTTAAGGGCGGCCAATTCAGCTGATGCATCTGGTGTTGGTCTATCGAAAAGGGTAACTGAGCTCATATAGAAAACATAAAAAGCGAAGCCGGCAATGAGAACAGAAATTGCTCCTATTACAATGTCTAAAATTCGATTCCCGGTCATCACTAATCCCTGTTATATTAGCTTCTTAGTTATTTTAGCACTATGTCAAAATACAGGTCAATGCGGGAATTCCTGCGCACTGGATTTAGATGTAAGAAAATGTCAGTTAATTACATTGGAGAAAGCACTGCATTTTGCTATAGTGCGACCTGAACAAAGGGTATTATTTTGATCAGGTTAAATCTTTTAATTGCAGTTGCATTGTTGTTACCTAATTTTGGATTTTCTAGAGATAAGGTTATTTACGGAAATGATGATCGTGTTGATTTTCCTACCAGCCTTAGTCCTAATCTTATCCAGCTTTCCAACTCCACCATGGCCATGATCAAAAAAGAAAAACTTCAAAACATCCGTGATGGAAAAGCTTACACAATCGCTGAAAATGTATCTACTCTTGGCGACTATTATAGACTTTGTGAGGGTGAAAAATTTAGGGAGCAACCTGCTACAGCGATGTGTACAGGGTTTCTTATTTCCCCCACGCACGTAATGACTGCAGGTCATTGTTACGGAAATAGTGAACAATCAATGGAAGAAAGATGTGATTCTGCTCATTGGGTATTTGATTACTTTGTAACCAATCCAGATAGCCCACGAGAAATCGAAATCGCTTCTGAAAATGTCTATAATTGTGCCAAGGTTGTTGCTCATCGATACGATAGTCGAGGACTTGATTACGCAATCGTTGAACTTGACCGACCTGTATTTGATCGAACTCCACTCAAGCTCAATCTCGATCATGAAATTGCTAAGGAGCAAGAGCTTGTGATCATGGGTTACCCTTGGGGACTTCCAGGAAAGATCGCTGAAAACGCAAGAGTTCTTAACAGCAAAAATGAAGATGTTTATTTTGTCGCTAATCTTGATAGCTTCCAAGGAAACTCTGGAAGCCCTGTCTTCAATGCCAATACTTTAGAGGTGGAGGGAATCCTTGTTCGAGGAAAGCCAGACTATACTTTTAAAGAAGATGAAGAAGGGAAGAGATGTACCACACTTAACGTCTGCGATGAAGACGGTTCGAACTGTACTGCTGGGAACTCAAGTAGCCTTGAAGGTGAAGAGGCGACAAAACTGACTGCCATCAAAGAAATTGTAACAAAAGCTCTTAATGGAGAAGATTTACTCTAGAGCCTTTTAAAGCTCTAGAGGTGAATAAGGAAGATCAAGGTCTCTAGCGATCTGTTCGTACACGATTTTACCATCACATACATTGATTCCTAATTTAAGTGCCGGATCCATTTTAGCAGCTTCTTTTGCCCCGAATCTAGCGATCATTCGAGCATATTTCATGGTCACATTAGTCAGAGCATAAGTTGAAGTTCTGGCAACTGCTCCTGGCATATTAGCGACACAGTAATGGATAACTCCATCGACATTAAATGTTGGATTTTCATGGGTTGTCGGCTTACAGGTTTCAATACATCCACCTTGGTCAACAGCGATATCAACCACAACCGAACCATTTTCCATATTAGAGATCATCTCTCTTGTGACAAGCTTCGGAGCTTTAGCACCTGGGATAAGAACAGCACCAATAACAAGGTCAGAATTGATGACAGCTTTTTCAATATTTTCAATATTAGAGTAAAGAGTTGTGATGTGAGTCGAGAAGAGGTCATCAAGCTCTGCTAGCCTTTTAGTGGAGAGATCAATGGCCGTTACGTTAGCACCTAAACCCATGGCCATCTTAATGGCGTTAGTCCCAGCAGCTCCACAACCAATCACCGTTACGTTCGCTCTTCGCACACCTGGTACTCCACCTAGTAGAACTCCTTTACCACCATTATCGAGTTGAAGGTAGGAAGCTCCAATTTGAGTCGCCATTCTTCCTGCTACTTCTGACATAGGAAGTAGTAGGGGAAGAGATCCATTAGGAAGTTGGATTGTTTCGTAGGCAATGGCCGTAGCGCCTGACTTCATAATACCTTGGGTACACTCAAGATCTGCCGCAAGGTGAAGGTAGGTATAAAGAATATGATGAGGTCTTAGCATTGCCGTTTCAACTGGCTGCGGTTCTTTAACTTTAATGATCATCGTTGCTTCATCAAAGATGTCCTGCGCGCTTGGAAGAATTTTAGCACCAGCAGCAATAAACTCTTCATTAGTAATCCCAATTCCGAGACCAGCGTTATTTTCAATGAAAACTTCGTGACCATCGTGAACAAGTTGCCTTACTCCACCAGGTACTAAACCGACTCTATTTTCATTGTTCTTAATCTCTTTTGGAACACCAATTTTCATGATCAGACCTTTTGTAAAAAATTAGGCCCTAATTTAATATCGACTGCATCAATCGTAAAGAAATAGATAATATGACTATTAGCGTCAGTAAGTGAGTCTAAGCCCATCAAAAGCAGGAAATAGCCCCTGTCCCTCATTCTTACATCTCTGCTCAAGTTCGACATGATCAAGCCTATTTCCCATATGGACAAAATAAGTCTTCTTGGCGCCAATGCGCTTGGCATACTCTAAGCTTTTTTCTAACCATAGATGAGTTTTATGTTCTCGATCTGTTACACAATCAAGTAATAGGAGCTTCAGCCTTTTCTTAGAGAGCTTGTCTAAAGTCGATTCGGGTATTTCATGACAATCGACAATATAGGCCATTTCCTCATGAATAATACCAAGAGTTTCTCCTTTGCCATGAGGTAAAAGAAAAAACTCAAATGGATCTTGGTCGATTTGAACGGTTTTTCCTATTTCCACACTATGAAGAGTCAATAGAGGAATTCCTCCTCCCATTTTGGCGGCTTCTTTATCGGGAGAAAAAATATAGGGAAATCTCTGTTCCATAAAGCCTTGGCAATCTTTAGAAGTATAAAGAGGAATCTCTTTAGCAGGCGGACCAAAACAAAAAGGTCTTAAATCATCAAGGCCATGAAGATGATCCGCATGATCGTGAGTGATGATGGCAGCGTTGATTTTTTCAATTTGATTTTGAAGGCACTGAGTCCTCATATCTGGTCCCGTATCGATTATGATATGAGAGCCTTTTTGAGTTTGAAGAAAAATACTTGTTCTTAGGCGAAAGTTTTTTGGATTTTGAGGATCACACTGTCCCCATCCTCCATTGGCCATGGGAATTCCGGTACTCGTTCCTGAACCTAAGACAATGAGAGTATTCATTTTTCTCCTCTTCTTCGCTACACTAAGGCAAAACTCATACCTATAGGTTATTACACTATGCTGCAAAAAACAATGAACCTCTTGATCCTCGCTCTTCTTCTCTTTTCTTGTTCTCATACAAATACCAAATGGATCAAACCCGTGGAAACAGAATCAGGAGATGTGAATTATAATATCAATATTCCAGTTACTTCCATGAAGCTAGATAATGGGCTTCGTGTTCTTCTAGTCTCGAAAAAAGGTCTGCCCATTTTTAGCTACTATACTTTTTACGATGTCGGTGGACGATATGAAGAAAAAGGAACTACAGGAGCGACTCACTTTTTAGAGCACCTAATGTTTAAAGGCTCAAAAAAATATGGCCCTGGAAAATTTGATACCATTATCGAAGGAAGTGGGGGATCGACGAATGCATACACTTCTTTTGATAGTACGGTTTATTATGAAAGTCTTCCAATCGACTCTCTTGAAACTATTATCGATTTAGAAGCCGATCGAATGTCCTCTCTTCTTATTGAACCTAAAACTTTTGAGTCTGAAAGGCAGGTTGTTCTGGAAGAAAGAAAACTTCGCTATGAAAACCGACCTGGAGGAAAACTTTATCTTCAAACAATGAAGGCCATGTTTAAAGGAACGCCCTACGGTGGTTCAGTCATTGGAGACAAGGAGGATGTCGAAAATCTTAAAATTGAAGAGGTTCGTGCTTTCTTTAAAAAATACTACGCTCCAAACAATGCGATTGTAGTGGTTGTGGGAGATCTCGATATTGGGAAAACAAAAGACTGGATACAAAAATACTATGGCCCTCTTGAACCCACTCAAAACTTAGAAGAAACTAAAAAAGTTTTCGATAAAGAAGAAAATTTTGCGTTCAGAGGTGGAACTCCTCGAGAACTTAAACTCTTTGGAAGCGCTCCTTCTCCCATGTTTATGATGGCATTTAGAGGAGATAAGCTTGGTTCTCCAAATTCTTACGTCTTAGACCTTTTGGGTGCTATATTAGGAAATGGAGAAAGTTCCTATCTGAATCAAACCTACGTATCAAACCGAAGACCAAAGCTTTCCTATATTGGTTCCTACAATTACACATTGAAGTATAACGGAATTTTTTATATTACAGGTCAGCTACTAAAAAAAACGAGCATAAATGAAGTCAAAAGAAGCCTAGAAAGAGGTCTTAAATCTTACTGTAACAAGGCCATTGATGAACGCTCGGTCCAAAAAGCAAAGAATCAGTTTCTTATTAGCTACTACCGCGAACTCGATACCAATGCCGGAGTTGCTCATTTTATTGGGTTAAGACAAAACTTCTATGATGATTATGCTCACTACAAAAAAGAGCTAGAAATCTATAACTCTATAACGACAGATCAAATTAAGGCGAGCTGTAAAGAGCTCTTTAGTGGACGATCTCTGTTCGCTTCCATCTGGGAAAAACATCCAAGGAAATAAAAATGAAAAGAATTGTATTACTAGGTCTTCTCCTTAGCTTTACCGCAAGGGCAAGCTTTACCAAACCGACTATTCATACCTACGATTGGGAAGGCATTAAAGTTGTTTATCTCGAAGATAATCAGCTACCACTTTATTATGTTAATTTTTACTTTGCCGACGGATCTTTAAGTGATTATAGAGTTAAAGGTGAAACTACGGCAATGCTCAGTACTCTAGATCTTGGTACCAGACGCTTTAGTCGAAATGATATTCAAGATAACCTAGAGTTTTTCGGAGTAAACTACTCCTCTTCGGTTACCCATGAATATTCGACCTTCTCTTTTAGCGGACTTGTTAAAGATATTATTCCTACCACTAAAAAGATTTGTCACCTTTTTGCTGACGCCGTTTTTCCAGAGAGCGAATTAAGAAAAGAGAGAACAAAATATCGAAATAGTCTTTTAAATCTTGTCTCTAACCCAAGCTCTCTTGCTTCAAGATCCTTTCGAGAACTTAGTCTAAAAGATACACCTTATGATTATCCAACAGAAGGAAAACTTAAGGATCTCAATCGAATTAAAACAAAAGGGCTGAAGAAAAAACTGGAATATTTTAATTCCTCTGTTCAAAAGAGAATTTATATTTCAGGTCCAAAAGATACTCTCAATATAAAATCCATCGTTTTAAATGAATGTGGATGGGATCTAAAGAATGCAAAATTTGTACGAAAAGTTCCTCTTCCCAATGGACCAATTGTCGCTTCTACTCCTGAGATTCACCTAGTAACCATACCCAGAGGAAATCAGGCCCAGGTGATGATCGGTCGTCACCTCCACCCAGACGAATTTAAAGAAGATGAACTTCTTTCTCTGACCAGCGGATTTCTTGGTGGTGGATTTACCTCAATGCTTATGCGAGAGGTTCGCGTTAAAAGGGGATTGACCTATGGAATCAGCGCCTTCGCAGCAGGACAAAAGGAATATGGAAGAGCAGGAATCTCTTCGGCTACTCGCTATGAAAGCGTTTCTGAAATGCTTAATGTAATTAAAGAGACTATTCAAAAAATCTCAACGAAAGAATATCCAGAGGAAGATCTTGAAAGAGCAAGAGGATTACTCATAGGAAGCTATCCGTTTCGATTCGAATCAAAGTCGGCATTTTTAGGTCAGATTCTTTACCTCGATCATGTAGGGCGAAGTTATGATGACTTTTTTAACTTTCAAGATAACTTGAAAAAATTAACGGCAGAGGATGTTGCGCGAAAAGCGGAGGAGATTTTTGGCTGGAATAAACAAATTATTGTCATTCTTGGCGAAAAGAAACTTCTGTCAGAACTTAGAAAGTTAGGAAAGGTAAAAGTTCACAACTACCAAAGGTTTCTCTAATTTGAGCTATATAGAAAAATTTGAATTTGATAAACCTAAATTGATGGCCTTTTACGTAGGCGGCCGTGTTTCAGGGCTTCATATTGAAACCCATGATGTTCAATTTCATGTTGGACAAAGTTATCAGGAGATTCTCCCTCGTATTCAAAAGAGTTGGCCAGGACCAGCGAAGTCTATGCATATAGATAGTTGGATTGTCCTGGATTGCTGGGATGGTTATCGTATTGAGCTTAATCAAAAAGAGAATGGCTCTTCTTTAAAACTATTTCTCGTCAATGTTGGCTTTTATAAAAAAAATCATTTTGGAGAGTATCATGAGTTTTGCTTCGAGATTGCAAAGGACTCCAATCAGGCAAAAATTCAGGCGCTCGAAAAACTTCGAGGAACCAATATTGAAGTCCATAAAGATGATCTATTCGATATAGATGATTGTATTGAAGTAAATCTCGTTGAAAACTATCGAATTTCTATCCTACCAGACCCAAAGGCGAAGGGCCGTGAAATTAAAAATGGCTGGCAAAGAATTCCAAAAGATTATTGAAGTGTGTGACCTTCAAAATTGATAGAGGCTCCAGAGTGAATCTTAAACTCTTTAGCGACAATTTGTCCTGAAACTTGGGCCGATGGAAAAATAGTTACTTTACCCTTAGATTCAATAATTCCTTCAAAAGAACCGTGAATATCGAGGTTGAGGCAACTGATTTTACCTTTAACTTTCCCATCTCTTCCAATAGTCAGATGTGAGTCATCTCCCATATGAACTTCTCCCTCAATGGCCGAGTAAAGGTGAGTAGGCCCTTGAAGTTTAAATTTGCCCATCATGGTTGAGCCTTTACCAAGGAACGAGAAGTTTTGATCAGTAAACTGGGGATCCATCTATTTATTAACCTCTTTTAAGAACATCTTTTTAAGAACGAGATCTCCAGTTCGTGAGAAAACGAGAACCTTAACAAGAAAATTATCGATCTTTTGGTTTAGATTAAAGTTCGCAGTTACGGGTCTAAATCGAGAGAAGGAAAAGTATTCACCGCGATTATATTTAAGCTGAAATTCATCTTCGGGTAGTGCACTTTGAGGATGAATCATAATCCCACTTTCTGTTTTAAGAAAAGTAAAAATATATCCAGCTTGTTTAAGACCTTGCTTACTAAGGTTTTCCAAAGAGTAGGAAATTGAAAGGGTCGATCCCTCATATTGATAGTTATAATTTTCAATAGAGATCAAAGGGGTGTGGGTAAGATCCTGCTGTCCTGAAATAGGATAAAAGTAACTCAAGGAAGTCAGTGGCTTAATTTCCCCAGAACTTAATTTATTTTGGAGAATCTTATTGAATTCTGCGATCTCAACGTTTTTATCAGCAAGCTCTTTGTTTTGCACTCTAAGCTCTTTGATCACAAGAGGCTCCTTACTTAGAATGGAGGCCTTAATTTGATTAAAATAAAGAATTCCAACCAATAGAATGGCGATGATCACCAGGCAAATGATCGGAAGACCTACAAATAAAAACTTAAGATGTTTTTTATTGATCTCAAAATAACGCGGGGACCGAGGACCCTCGAAGAAAATGAGTGAGATCTTACCTTTTTTAATATTCTCTGTTTTGATCATAACTAGTTATTAGTTTTAACAGATTCCTGTAGAGGAAAGGAAGAGGCATTTCCAAAAAATCTTGAAGAAGGGTTAAAAACAGCGACATCTTCAGTCGCTTCATCCTCTGATGCTCTAGACCAAAGTTCAGTTACAATTTTCCACTGATAGTGCTCATCTTTTTTTAGATAAAGGGTTTTTAGCCCGACATCATTAATAGCATCAGATCGATAATATTGTCTAAACTTTGCAACTACATATTCCTTGGTTTCGAGAATGGTGAGGTTCTTAATATCAATTTCAGGTCGGCCGGGAAGAGCAAAAACTCTTTTTTTGTGCTCAGCTAGACCTGCAAAGTTTTTTCTAAACTTATCTTTAAATTCGTTTCTTGAATAAAAAGAAAGGTAGTTTTGAAGGTTTTCATTTTTCCAGGAATTAATCCAACCCTCAATCGTGGCCATTAAGTTTTTCTTGTTGGTTTGCCAAGTAGACTCAGAGATGAGATTGAGCTGATCGACAACGATAATAGGAGTTTTATTAAGCTCAATATAGTTCGAGATTTCGATAAGGTCTTTATTGGCAGCTACAATACAACCTCTGGAATCAAGACCCTTTTCAATTCTCGTTTCATCATTGGTAGAGTGAAGCCAAATTCCGCCACCCTCTCTTCCTTTTTGATTATCAACAGGATTTGGATAGTTCATAACAAAAGCGCCAATTCCGTAAATTTCTCCTGCCTTACCATGTCTTTTAATAAGGTCTTGATGACTGAGAAAACTTAAGAATTGGTAGATCCCTTCAGGAGTTCGGTGATCCCCTTGATAGGCTTTATTTCCTGGCTTTTTTCCCGTTGCCATTTGATAGGTTTTAACAAGTTTAGGAAGTCCGTTGTTGTTCTTGTAAAGAAAAAGACGATGTGTAAGTTTTTCGGCAACGATCACATGATGACTGAAGAAGTTATCAAGATGAACAAAGGGTCTGGGAATTACGTTTGTATCCTCTAGTGGCAGCACTTTATTCAAGCTCGCGTGGGAGTTTAGAGAAAACATAAAACCGATCAAAACAGTCAAAATTGTTCGCATAATTATCACCTTTCTTCCATTTTATTATGACAGAATCGGCTTTATCAACTTCTTATAATAGATAAGGCAAGATTGATCCTTTCCTGACATGTGATATCATAAAGTAACCTAATAATAAATGTTTAGGTGCCCTTGATGGGTAAACAAATTTTTATTTATTGCGCTGTATTTACCTACCGATAAGAACCTAAATGCAGCATTAGTAAAGTAAGCTGAATTTTGAGTGGTGCATCCATCAAAAGAAGCAGATCTTAACGCTGAGGGATTGAGTATGTCAGATGAAAAAGATGATGATTTTGGCCTAGAATTTAATCTACCTGATGGTGTAGGTGAAACATCTGAAAAAGAGGAAGAAAAACCAGCTGATTCAGATAAAGGAGGGGTTCAATTTGATCCTACTGAAGAGTCTGATGGTCTGTCCTTTAAGCTTGGCGATGATGAAGAACCTGCAGCTTCAGAAAGCTCAGCGGAAGAACCTGCTGTTGGAGAGCTTGAATTAGGTGACGATACTCCAGGCGATCTTGAAATTGGAGACTCCGATAGTGCAGGTGATTTAGAACTCGGTGATGACTCTTCTGTTGGCGACCTTGAGCTTGGCGATGATTCTCCTGGAGATCTAGAACTTGGCGATGATTCTCCTGGAGATCTAGAACTCGGTGATGACTCTTCTGTTGGCGACCTTGAACTTGGAGATGATACTCCAGAGGAAAGTACTGAAGAAGCCGCCGTTGAGTTTGGTGATCTAGAACTTGGTGATGAGACGGCAACAGTCACAGATGCTGAAGAGGTCGTTGCAGCACCAGAAGAGGAAGTCCCTGTTGAAGAAACGATTGCTGAAGTTAGCCCAGACTCGGCCTCCGATTTTAATGATGATGATCTCTTAAATATTCCTGGAGCTCCTACAGATGATGATATGGAAATTTCTGGAAACGAAATTTCTACAAAGGCAACCTCAGAAAGCACAGGGGATATTGATATCTCTGGACTTGATCTACCAGAACCACCTTATATTGAGGATACTCCTGTTGAGGTAACCCCAACGATGGAGGTTGAAGCACCGGAGCCTGTCGTACCGAAACAAGAGCCTGTTACAGAACCAGCTCCTACCGTAAATGCTGCTCCACCACCGTTTCCAGGCCAAAACCTTGGTGCTATTGATCAAAACGAGCTACTTAGACTTCAAGGACTGATTAGAAGTTTAAAAGAAGAAAGAGAAGGTTACCTTCAAGAAATAGCAGAAAATAAAACAGAAAAAAGAATTCTAGAACAAGAAAATCTTAGTCAACAAGCCTCAATTGATGAATTGCGAATTGAAGTTGAGATTCTAAAAAGAAAAAGACAAGAAGAGGTCGAAGAAGCTCAATACCAGCTTCGAAGTAGCGAGGATCGGGCCGCAGTTTTTGAGCAAAAATATAAAAGCTTGAAAAAAGAGTTCGAACAAATGAATATTCGCTATAACGAAGAAGTCAGTAAAGTGAAGCGACGAGAGAAAGAACTCGAAAATCAATTGGAGCTTTCTCAAATGGATACAGAAAATCAGGTAAATTCAAGAGATGAAGTGATTCTTAACCTTAAGAGAAAAATAGATGTCCTTCAATTTAATATGGAAAACTCTGACATTCGTGAGCAGCAACATAAAAGAGAAAAAGTAGAGCTCGAAGAAAAATTAGAAAAAATGATGAAAACTCTCAGGGGCTCCATTAAACTTCTTGAAGAGGATCTTGGTCTTGATAAAGATATTTTAGATGAGATCAAAAAGCTTTGAATATTATGGACAAGAATACAAGAGAACTACTTCAATTTATGGCAAATTACCGTTTGAAGGAAGATCCTCTTGATCTCATTAATAAGCTAGCTACATTTTTGAAGGAAAAGTGGGGGACAGGTGAGGTCTTCGCTTTTTCCACTTTAAAAAATAAAAATGGGCCACAATCTGATATTAAATATAGCTTTAGAAATATATTGAATAAGCCGTTTAAAGAGTTCGGGATTAGAGAAGCCGATGCAATGGAGTTTTTGGAGCATGTTCAGGATTCAGAAATTGAATCCTCCTCTATTCTTCAGCTTGAAATTAATTCAACCTATTTCACGGCCTTATATGGCGGTGAGAATGATCTTCAAAAATTTATTTTTATATTCACGGCAGATCATTTTAATGAAATACCACAAGAGCAAATCACTTATCTTGTCGATTTTTGTAAAAACTCATTAAAAGAAATTCTTAATTTAAAAAAACTAAAAGAAGAAAATGCTCTAGTGGATGTAGACGATGTTACAGGTCTTTTTAATTCAAGAAGACTTAATAAAGACGTTGAAGAAGCCATTCAAAGATATAATAAGACAGGAGAGATATTTTCAATTCTTTTTGTTGATATTGATCATTTTAAAAGGGTTAACGACGGTCATGGACACCTCATTGGTACCAAACTTCTCTCTGATATGGCACGTGTGCTTAAACTAGTTTTAAGAAAAACAGATTATCTCTACCGATATGGAGGTGATGAGTTTGTTATCATTGTCCGAGGTGCCAATACCGAAAATGCAAAGTTCATTGGAGAGCGTGCTTTAAAAACTGTTAAAGAAAAAGTTTTTGGCAGTGGTTTTGATTTTGAAAGATCAAAAAAGTTTAGGTTGAGTGTATCGATTGGGATAGCAAGTTTTCCTGAAGATGCTAGAACTAAGGAAGAGGTTATGGCCTTAGCCGATCAGATGATGTATCAGGCAAAGAGTGAGGGACGAGGAAAAGTTTGTCTAGCAAAGTCTTTATTCCATTCAAAAATTTAAATAAAATCGCTCTATAAGTAATTATAAAATGTTGCAATGCATTGGTTCTGAGTTTATTATTAAGTAAATAAGATAATCCAATCTGCCTTGAGGTTCATTATGCATAAATTACTTGCGGTTCTCCTATTCTTTAATTCTTCATTCCTCTATGGGCAAGACATAGCTCCGAATCCTAGCTTTCTCAATGCTCAGCCTGTTGCAGAGTCACAAGTTAATGGTTTTTTGGAGGCCCGATTTCAGGCCGTGTATAAGAGATTTTGTACACCAAGTGGAAAAGCTAAACAAAATAAGTTTTTAAAAAGTATCCTAGAGCTCAGATTAGCAGATTATAAAAAATCTGATCCTGTCTCCTTTAAAAAGCTTCCTCCAAAATCAGAACTCTTTAAATCTATTTCTGATGAAGTTCATCGAATCCTTAGATTAGATAGTATTTGTTTAGACAGCACAAGAAAGCATGAAAATGAAAATGACTTCAGCTTTCCAGCAGCTACCGGTGCTGCAGCTGGACTTTATTATCTTCAAAATGCATTTGTGAACACAACAATACATGAAGTGGGACATCTTGCTTTTGGGAAGCTTTTTTCTGAGGGAGCTACTAACGGCGCTGAAATTACTATCGTCAAATATGACACGGTTACTCGTTTCTTTACAGAGTTGTTTAAGGGAGAAGCTTCTTTTAGCGGTTTTATTAATCTATTAAACCCATTTGAAACAGTTGATGGAGCTATGGGCTGGATTAGTGGACATTGGACTCCAGCTCTTACAGGGGCTGGTGAAGCAGTTGGTTTTACAGCAGCAAAATCATTAATGCTTATAGGAGGAGTACTTTTCACGTCTATCTCAAATATCTTGTTGATTGCTAGTGGAATTAAGTTAAGAAAGACTAATCCTGTTTTAGGATATTCACTTATTTTTGCTGGTGGATTTAGTTATGGTATAGAGCTTGTTAACTGGATTGCATTAGGAGTAGCTGGTACAGCTTCATCCGATCTCATGAAAATGGCCGCGATACTAGGAGTTTCACCATTTGCTATAACAGGTATCATGGTTGGAGTTTCAGCGGCTATTTTGGCCACTTATATCGCGGTTCAGGCATATAAGAGTCATAAAAAGAAACTACAAATCTCTGCTCAAGACCTTATGGAAAATGGTTCACTAAATTTTATCAATGTTGGAAAATCAAATCTCTCAACATCTCTATATCAAAATTATAAAGGTAAAGATGTACTTGATAAATCAGTAGAGGGTCTAGTCACCAGTATCGAAGATTCAATGTATGATAGAGTAAAACACGCAGTTCAAGTGGAAATAGAGGATAAGAGAGAGCTAGAGGCTAAAACGAAAAAACTCATTGCCGATGGAAAAGATCCTAAAAGTGCTAAATTAGGTACGGGTTATAAGATTAAAAGATGGTTTTCCAATATTGGAAGTCCCATAGCATTTGCTAAGAAAAAATATAGAATCCATAAATATAACAAAGAGAAAAAGAAGTTTTATAGCTATGTAGGTGGCTCTAGTATGAGTGTAAATTACAACGAACAGGGCGTTTTTGGTAAGAAAGCTATGATTAATATTTTACAAGGTGAATATGCAGGAGGAATTTTAAAAAGAACATTTAATAGCGGTCATTATATGAGCTATGATGAAGTCCAGGAGCGTTTTAGTAAGGCGAAAAAAAGAGTAGAGGAAAATAAGGGTGTCCTCCAAGTGAAGGATTTAGTAGCTTCTAATAGACAGCGATTATTATATGCAAATGTACAATCTGAAAGAGAGATGTCTGAAAGATGGAAAAGAGCTTTTATTAAAGATCTTCAGGATATGAAAAAAGACCCAAATGCAAAATTTACT